>NZ_JBTKVX010000013.1:0-122362 GCF_054457175.1 Flavobacterium hauense | reverse complement strand
TGGTAAGGTCAAAGCCCGTGATCGCATTGTTGGGCAGTGCTTCATCACACTGGGCAAATACCCCTGGGGTAACAAGGGCATGGGGCTTGCTGAAGTGAAGGAAGAAGTCTTCAACACTGTAGCACTCCGTTACAGGGGTCTCTACCCTTACCCAGATCTGCTGCCCGTCGGTGCCCATAAAGGTCGCAGGGCTGATGATACGGCCCGTGCCGCTGTTGGCTGCCGCCTGAGAGGTATAGTATTCCACAATAAGCTCATCGGGGATGATAAGGCCTAAGGCCGCTGAGATGACTGCATTCTGAACCGTAAGGTCTACTACCCTGCGCCCGTCCTGGCCGTTGTTGTCGGCATCATCACAAAGGGTAATGTCCTCTAGGTCCGGAGCCTGTGGCGCCGGCTCTACGATCAGCTTCAACATAAAAGTATCAAAACATCCATATAAAGGCTCAGTAGCCCTTACCCAAATTGGTTGCAGGTATGGGGTCGGGTTTTGGTAATTCGTGGTATTCGGTATGGCATTAATACCATTTTGTGCGTCTTCCTGTGTTTCATGAAAAGTGAGCACAAGGCCCGGCTCGCCATTTTTCATGTCTTCAATAAGCGCTTCAAGGTCAAACTCTCCTGTGCCCTGACCGTTGGTATCACATACCGTCAGATCGTCCTGTGCAGGTGGAAGGATTATTGGCAGTGGCGGTGTCCTTATATCCAGAAAACCAATCCTGTAACATCCTGTATCTGCAATGGTAAAACGTATAAAAACCGTCTCTACACCGCGTTCCTGATTTTGGTATGCATGAGGACTGGCTATAGCATTTACATTGCCGCTAGCATCGTCAAAAGTATTGTGGAATGTAACAGCAATACCATCCTGACTTGCTATAAAATCAGGTATTTTAGAAGTAAGGTCAAAAGTTTCCGTTTCGTCATGTGTAGGTGCCGTACTGTCACAAATGGAATAAGTGCTTTCGTTCGTTATAAGCACAGGCAAAGGATTAACCATAAGCATAAAGCTTACTACATCATAACAGCCCGTTACATTATTTGTCACCCTGGCGTATACCGTAGTGGTTTCCGAGAGGTAGTTCATCGGATTGGCGATAGAAGGTGTGCCTGCTGCTGCTGACGTGGCATTTTGATGGAAACTGACCGTATATTGTGTTGGGTCTAAGCCATTGAGTATCTCGTCGACCTTAGAGCCCAGGTTAAAGATAGCCCGTCCATCGGTATCGCTCGCACCATCATCGCAAAGTGGGTAGGCAGCAGGTGTTGTTGCTACAGGTACCGGACTTGCAATAAGCTGTATGGTCTCTATATCAATACATCCCAAAGCAGATTCTGCCCTGATATATAGTGTTTGTGTTCCCACGGTCAGGTTTAGATAGCTACTGGTGTCTGTAATGGCATTTACTCCAAAAAGGGCATCATCTGACGTTGCGTGTATGGTAACGGTAACCGATTCCAGGTCGTTGGTGATCTGCTGGATTACAGGATCAAGGTTAAATTCAGCATGGCTATCGTTGTTAACATCGCATACAAGTAACGGAAGCTGAACAGGAATTTGGGGTACCGGCAGTATGTTTATCTCAAAACTTCCTGTCTGATGGCATTGTGTAACTGAATCGTAAAACCTTGTATATATTGTCTGCGGATCCTGAATGTTAGCATAAGCTGTAGGAACGGTTATAGGATTATCGCCATTTTCAGCATCTGTTTCGGTCTCATAATAGGTAATGGAAACATTCGTCTGGCTGCCTTTCATCACGGCTTGATCACGGGTGAGGTCAAATTCAGTCGAATTATCTTCTGTACCGTCAAGATCGCATTTAACCTGATTAAACGTTATGTTGTTCGGATTCAGTATTTGAGGCAGCGGAATGACATTGATGGTAAATGGAACCACACCATAACCCACACAAGGGCCAAAATCTTTTTGCAGCCTTGCCCAAATGGTTTGGGTTTGATAAGCCACTGCATTGGTATAATTTGTCCCGATGGAGTTAATGCCACTGCGGGCATCGCTTTGAGAGGTATGATAGGTAACCGTACCGCCTTCAAGACCTAATACAGCGTCAGTGTTTTCAAAGAGGTCAAATTCCCTAAAACCGTTTTCGTCAATGTCGCATAAAGAGAGGTTATTAGGTATTCCCGTAGGTATGCGCTCAATATTTATGGTAAAAGGGAGTGTGTCATAACATAATGTCACGGCATTTGTAATGCGCATGTATATGGTTTGCGGATCGGAAATATTGGTGTACGACAGCGGATTTGCGATAGCATTGGTACCACCTTCGGCATCAGCAGCATTAAGGTGATAGGTAATGGCAACATCGTCCTGCGAATTGGTAAGCATTCCCGAATATTGTGCAAGGTTAAACAGCGTAGCATTGTCGTTTATACCATCGCTGTCGCAAACGGTAAGGTTAATGTTTATATTATCAGGATTATTGAAAAAGGGTAGGGAAATAACAACAAGATCAAAGGTGTTGAAGTCGTAACTAAAACAGCCGTTTTCGTCTTCAAGCCTTGTCCAGATGGTTTGTCCAAAAGGTACAGTATTCGTAAATAATGGGCCTACAGGGTTATCGCCACTCAGCGCATTGGCTGCAGATGTATAGTATTTAACTACTGTTGTTGCAGGATTGCCACTGCGTACATTAGTATCGTTTTGGCTCAGGTTAAATTGCCTAAAGCCATTTTTATTAGTGTCACATAAGGTCAGGTCAACAGGAAACCCCGTCGTCATTGGTGGTGTGACCTCGATATTGAAGGTATGGGTAGAGTAGCAGCCCGTAACCGTATTGGTCATCCTTAAATAAATGGTCTGAGGATTGGTAACATTATGGTAGGCCTCAGGATCCAGTATGGGGTCCTGGCCTGTGGTAGAACCGTTAAGGTCATCATGATATGTAATGGCTACCGGGTTTTGACTGCCAATAAACATATCTTCATAAACAGTAAGGTCAAATGCCGTAGACTCATTATTAACACCATCTTTATCGCATTGTGCAATATCCAGCGGTATGTTGTTGGGGTTAAGGAACACCGGTACAGCATGAAACGTTGCCGTTCCGGTCCATTCCATAGAGAAATTTCCAAAACCGTGCGGCCTGTCTATTACAAGATAATAAAATTCATTATCCAGTACATTGATCCATTGCACAAAGGCATTTCCGTCGGGACCGGGGCCTTCAGAAATATCAGTTTCGGTATCATTCAGGCCGGTAGTAATGTAACTGAGCCCGGCTTGTAAAGGATTGGTGGTAGAACAACGAATTGCGGTGCCCATAACATTACAGTCCTCAATAGGGCCAAACATCCAAAAATCAAAATCAATTTCCGGGGCATTCTGTTCGGGAGTCAATATAAAACCCAAAGTCCCCCCCTGATTGATCTGTATTTTTAGCCAGATAGTATTATGCTCTTCGCTATTACAGGCGTTGGGCCCCAGCTCCTGTTGGTGCCCTTCGCCTTCGGCTTCAAGGTCAAAATAATTAGCATCGCCGCACACTATTATAGCATCGGGACAGTCGCTCTGGCCATAGGAAAATATGCCAAAAAAAAGCAATAGTATTAGTGTGTAGGGAATCCTCACAGCATAGCAATGTTAATTTTTCAATAAATTTAGACAAAATTATCGAATCATCGAGAAATGCCCTCTAATTATTCGCCCTGTAGTTAGCTGTAATACAAACCAGTAATCGGTTGACGGAAGCTTTACATCGTTAAAAGTACCATCCCAGCCGCCGCTGCCTGTAAAACCTGTGATTATCTTACCATAGCGGTCAAAAATGGTAACCTGTGCGTTAGGCTCAAGGTTTAGATAGGGAATTCGCCACACTTCATTTTGATTGTCGCCATTTGGTGTAAAGAATCTTGGGTAGTTAAGTATGATAACTTCTTCGCTCACCGACTTACAGCCGCTTTTTGCCCTGATGTGTATTGTAAAAGAGCCGGTTCCAAGGTTAGTAAATTTTGGGTTATCGCTATATGCGCCGTTATCCAGAGCAAACTCATAATCCTGGGCATCAGGCATTACTACTGTTATAGAATTATCATCAATAGTGAAATCCTTAATGTCAAGTGTGTAAACAATATCAGGAAGAGGGATTACGGTTACGGTAAATGATGTAATATCATGTCCCTGGCAGCCCTGGGTGTTTTCAAGCCTTGCCCATATAGTTGTAGTGCCTGTTTCATATTGTGCAGGCAGTGGGTTTATCTTCTGCTGGGCTTCACCCTGTGTTGCATAGTAGGTAACCGAAGCTGTAGTGTTCCCATCCCTTATAAGCGCATTGTTAGATGCGAGGTTAAATTTTTGCTTACCTGTGTCTTTAAAATCGCATATAGCAAGGTCATTAGGCTCACCTGCTACTACGGGATTTGTTACTTCGATCTTAAACTGGTCGGTTACAAAACATTCAGTTGTAGTGCGCTGCATCCTCATGTATATTGTTTCCGGATTGCTGATATTTGTATATGCCGATGGATTTACAATAGGATTTTCGCCTGTTATGGCATCATTCACATTATTATGATAGGACATTACTACATCGGACTGACTATTTATAAACATTGTCTCGTTAGCAGTAAGGTTAAATAAAGTTGTCTGGTCATCTATACTATCATCATCACATTTTAGGATATCAGTGGATGAGGCTTGCGGATTTGTAAATTCGGGTGAGGCATAAAATGTAGCAGTTCCTGTCCATTCTATCGAAAAGTCACTATCGAGAGTAATACCGTTTGGATTTATCGGCCTGTCTATAACCAGATAATATACTTCTCCGGGCTGTACTGTAAGCGACTGTACAAAATTGCTTCCTAAATCGCCAGGCCCTTCAGAAGTATCTGTTTCAAGATCAGACATTCCTGTTTGGTTAGATGCAGAGTTTGATGCTGCAGGATTTGTGGTAGAACAGCGTATAGTGTGGCCAAGATTGCCGCAGGTAGCTGTCGGCCCAAAAATATAAAAGTCAAAATCTATTTCAAGATCAGGATTTGTAGGGGTAAGGATAAAGCCAAGAGTTCCGCCGGTGTTTATGGGCAATTTTAGCCAAAGGCTGTTGGCTTCACTATCTACAGCACAGTTATTATTAGACGGATTAATTTCATCGATATCTCCTCCTCCTGTAGCGGTAAGGCCCGCAAAGCCTGTGTTTCCACAAACTGTAATAGCATCAGAGCAATCGTTTTGTGCCATTAGCGGCGTTATGCTGAAGAGCAACAGCATAATTAATGTAAATTGAATTTTCATAGCAAGGGGCAATTAATTTTTCTTTGCCGTAAATATATAAATTTACATTATGCTAATTTTAAGTTAAATAACAAATAAGGGGGATTTTACATAAAATCCCCCTTTTCTATACTACTTTGTCAGAAATTACAAATCTCTCTTCTTAAGTATGCGGTACGACATATAAATAAAGAATACTGTCCAGAAGATACCAATCACCGCTTCATACCAGTGAATGCCGTAAAATTTAGGCACAGCATTACCGGATACCTGGTTTTCTATTGTTTTATAGGCCTGGAATCGTGTAATAGGTTCCTTAACCAGATTCTGCATTGCCTCTATAGGGAAAAAGTTCATTACCTTTTGAGTAATAGCACCATCTTTAATAACAAAGAAGTGTAAAATGCCTTTCAGGATAGTTTCTGCCACATACCACAGGAAAATGAAGCCGATGGCGAAAGCAGAACGCTTTACAACAATACCCGCAAAAAGGCAGAAGGAAAAGAACAGCAGCATGTTCAGTAAATATCCGCCTATATATTGCAAATCGCTGAATACTATGGATGCCTCCGTATAGGATGAAAAACTATATCCCAATATAAGCGACATTACAAACACAAAGACTGTTGAAGAAACTGCAAACAGTACTATCGTTATTGTTTTTGATGTTATGAATTCCTTCTTGCTAAGCCCGTCAATAAGGTTTTGCTTTAGGGTGCCATAGGTATATTCATTAGCCATCATTGATACAATTATGATAGCCAGGAACAATTTAAGCCAGGTGGCGATGTAGGTATTGAAATGCCAGATGAACGGGAAGTTGAAGATGCCCATATCCGCAAGACGGAAATCAAGCCCAAGGAAATTAAAGTTTACCGATGCCAAAAGGGCTATGAAAGATAACAGTACAAAATAGGTGATAATAAGCCATTTGCTGGCTCTGTTAAGCCATAATTTTTGCAGTTCTATGGTTAAAAGTCGTTTCATGGCGTTTAGTTTGAAGTTTTTTTAGAGGTTAACTGAAGGAATTGCTCTTCAAGGCTGTGTTTTCTGTTTACCAGATGGCTAAGGCAGATCCCGTTGTCGAAAAGGTAACGGTTAAGTGTTGCCGGATCTAAGGGCTCTTTCAGGTAAGCGAACAGCCTGCCTTCAACATCTTCGATCTTATCTATGGCAGGATGCTGCGATAAAAGGTTTTTAAGCGCTGCGTTGTCGGTGGCCTGAAGTTCAAAGAAGCCTTCGTTAGCGATCATGCCGTTTACCGTGCCGCTGTACAGCATTTCTCCTCTTCTCAATACTACAACATGGCTGCATACCTTTTCTACTTCGTCAAGAAGGTGAGAGGCAAGCAATATTGTTGTGCCGTGTGAGGCTATTGTTCTTACAATTTCCCTTATCTGGTGAATACCCTGTGGGTCAAGGCCATTGGTAGGCTCATCAAGGATAAGTATTTCGGGGTCATTCAGCAGGGCAGAGGCTATGGCAAGACGCTGTTTCATCCCCAGTGAAAAAGTACGGAATTTACTGTCCTTGCGTTCTAAAAGCCCTACTAGTTCCAGTTTTTCATATATTTTGTGTTCCGGGGCTCCTTTGATCCTGCATACAAGCTTAAGGTTGTCGTAAGCTGACATGTAAGGGTAAAAGTTAGGGCGTTCTATAATCGCACCTACTTTTTTAAGGGCTTCGTGGGTTTCCATGGTGCCGCCAAACCAGCTATAACTGCCCGATGTTTTGTTCACTACATTCAGCACTATACCCAGTGTGGTCGATTTTCCGCTACCGTTAGGACCTAAAATTCCGTATACATTGCCTTTCTTTATCTCAAATGAAACATTTTTTACGGCATGCACCTTACCGAATTTTTTGTCGAGGTTGCTGATGGTTAATATCGTTTCCAAAATAATTGTTTTATGGTTCTATAAGTATGACGAGAACAGTAGCGATTTGTTACCCGAATTTGCAAAAGAAATAAAACTATTATTGATAAGGTACAACGGTTGGTTTCCCCACCTGGAAATCGGGTAGCTGTATGTCGTTGTTCTTGAATGAATTGGTCTTGAAAATGCTGTCCCCCTGTCCCGGTATGGTAGGGTAATATGCTATGGACAACTGGAAGCTGTTAAACACAAGGTAGTCATTGTAGAGCAGTATGCCTAACCCGATTTTTGTATAAACTTTGCTTTCATAGAGTTTGGTTTCTTCGTCGCCCACGACAGCCATGCTGAAATTGAAAAATGGATTGAGCCTGAAACCAAATACGTTGGCAGGAGAATAGGACTGTGTCTGGAAGGTGAGCACAAATTTTTTGGTACCTAGTACCGACTGGGTATTGAATCCCTGGAGGCCATTACTCTCATTGATGTTAAGCTGGTCTTTTATAATAGCCATCCTGTTATCGCCAAAAACGAGCTCCGGTCTAATAAAATGCCTGAACCTCCAGGCTCCCCAGTCTTTGATGTTGCTAAAATAAAGCATGTCAATGGCAAGTGTAGTCTGGTCGGTTCTGTCTTTGTAATAAAAGGTACCTAATTCAGCATTTACGCTAAAGTAACCCCAGTTGTAGTAGTTTCCAAAGGCATAGCGACCCCCGAGGTAAAAACGGTTCTCATCGTTCTTATGCTGCGCTCCCAATGTGAGGGAATACACCTTTCCTATGGGGATATCCTCTACGATATCGTAGTTAAAGAGAAACTTATCCTGAACGAACTTACGTGACGTAAGACCTATGCTTGCCAGATACAACTTTTCGTTAGCATAATATCCAACAGAATCGTATAATGTTGAAGGTTTCTCTTTATAATGCTGGTTAAAGTACCTGCCGGTGGTAACAAGCCTTGTAGTACGCTCTTCCTCACCGTCTCCCTTATATATCTTAAAAGCATAACCGCCCCAAAAATCCTGTGCATCACTCCTCATGTTTTGCATTTTCCACTCCTGGTTCATATCAGGAAGCGAATCCTGCATACGGCGGGATTCAACATAAGCGCCACCGGCCCATTTGGTATATGCCGAGAAGAATTGCCTTTCGAGGCCAAAGCTTTTTATGTAATCCTCGTTTTTGAATATCTGGTAGTTTACCGTTGCATTGATATACGTATTCATGATATTCGGCACGGTATAGTTGGTGTAATATGACGTTTCGCCGGTTTTGAACTGCTTGGCAAAGTCATTGCGGAATTCGTGTCCGAGGCCCAGGAAATTTCGTTCGGTAATCTCAATGGAAGTACTGGAACTGGAGAATGAACCATTGGGTATAAGGCTCCATGAGTCGAGTACCCTCACGGTAACATCTACCGAGTCATTACTTGTTCTCACTGGTACTGCTTTAATAACAACCCTTCTTACATAACGCTGGCTTCTTACCAAACGCTCCGACTCTTTTACTAAAAGTGAATCTAAAGGTTTGTTACGTTTGATGAGCAACAGGTTGCGTATGGTAAACTGCTTGGTTTTCAGGTGGACATCGTTCCCAAAACGCTGTATCCAGTCTTTTGGTTTCTTGGTTGTATCGTTAATGGAATAGCCAAATGGGTCCAGTGTCTCCACATGGATCTTCCTTACGATCTTGCCCTGAAAGCTTTGGTAAGAATTCAGCATTTCGGGTGTTCTTACCTTTTCTTTTTCCCGCGAAAGCGCAGGCTTTTGTTTCTCAACCGGCCTGAAAATGAGCTTATGGATGAACTTGGTGAATTTTTTGCGTTTAGAGTAGTTTTCCAGATTTTTATACATCTGGTCTTTACTGGGTTTTATTGTATCTTTTTTGGCAGGAGGGGTAACTTGTGCCCATGACGGGGCAATGGCAAAAAATGCCAGCAAGAAAAGTATACTCAACTTTCTAGCCATATCGCGTTACCCTGAATTACATAGGAAAAGTAGGAAATATTATAGTAACAAAAAGATAAAAGTATGTTAGCATATCATTTTTACGAATGTTTTAACAACAAAAAAGAGGCGCAAGGCCTCTTTTGTATTGTAAGCTAACGCTTTATGCTTTTTGTTCTTTGTTGAAATAAACAAGATAATAGTACATTTGCTTTTCTTCATCCCATCCTTTTTCTACAAATTTCTCTGCACTTTCCGGATTAATGAAATCCATTTTGATCTGGATGTTCGTATCAAGGCTGATAATGTTCTTGATTTTTTTTCTTGCATCCGTCACTGCGGCATTGGCAATAGGAAAAGAAGTAACGTCTTCTATGCTGTATTTTGGCGCTTTCTCTATCTTGTAATTCTTGAATTCAGGAATAAGGTCAGGGTTATCAAGCACTTCATTAAGGAACTTGGTCTCCTCAAACTCATCGTTCTTTGCGAAGTGGTTAATGGCTCTGTTCATGAACATAACCTCTTCTTTTTTATCCTCTGCAGGAAGTACAACTTCTTTAGCGAAATCCTGAACAAATTTCATGTATTTCTTCGTCATGAAGTTCTCGTCCTGGAATGCATCTACAGACAGGAAATGCTCCAGCCAGTAACGCGCATCATAACGGTTGCTGTCTATGGTAAGTATCTTGTAGCCTTCTTCTTTTTTGTAGTTGAAGATAATACATCCCTTATCGAGCTTGTTCAGGTTGATACCCTGCTGCAGCAATAGTTCAAGGCTTGTGCCTTTTTCTTCAAGCTGAAGGAAATCGGTTTTTATCTCGCTTTTAAAGATACCTATGGCGTCTACAGGATTGTTGTCTATGGTAAGGTGCGTAAGGTAAGTAACATATACCTCACCGTTCTTAATGTGCGGGTGGTTCGACTGCTCAAACAGATGCTTGGTAATTTTTTTAGATACCTCATGAACGCTTTCAGGATTGGTAAAGATCTCTGTTGCATAGTTGTACATATCGTGGTAATCCAAATGCACATCGTGGGCAAACTGGAAGTAGTTTTCTTCTTTATCCCTGAAAGGCTTAAAGAAATATTCTTTTAATAGCGGAACGATCTCATCGGTAAGGCTGTAAGTGTGGTCAGACAAAAAATAAGCTTCGTTACGGCTCTTGTTACCTACCCTGTGCAGGGAAAGGCTTTCGATATGAGTATTGAATAGGTTTATCATCTGTTTTTAAGGTGGCATAGTCGCAGAGTTGCAAAGGAACAAAGCCTCTGTCGCTATGTTATGGATATTATAATTAATGAGTTGTGGCAAAAACTTTGCAACTTTGCCACTCAGTTGCTTTGCGGCTTAATGATTAATTCCAATTATGGTCATCCATGCTAGTGTCGCCATAATTATTGTCGTCATCAAACATGTCAAAGTCTTCCTCATCATAATCGTCGTCAAACTCGCCATACAGGTCGTCTTCCTCACCATCTACACCAAAAGCATGTTCAGGCGCATTGGCAGGCATTTCGCCGTGAGCAAAAAGCAATTCAGGATAAGGTACACCCGCTTCCGGTTCTTCAATAGCAGCAAGCTCTACAAAGAATGTCCACATGTTCAGGAAATCGTATACATAGATGATCTTGTTGTCCATCTCGTCAAGGTTGTCAGCAAGTACATGCTGCGCCATTGTACTTTGCTCTCCCGGTACATCTCCGGTGTCAAACAATGGGATTTCTTCTCCCTGAGACCATTCCTCATCACTGCGATAAAACGAAGCTATTTCCATTCCGTCAAAGCCAAAAGCATTAACAATGGCATTGTGCAGGTCTTCCAGCGTGTCAGTATCCAATATCGCGATGTCCCTGAAGATATCCTCTTCTGTATCAAGTATAACTCTGAATTTGTATAGCATGGTTCTAATATTTTGTAAAGCCCAAAGGTAATCTATTTTTAGATTTTCAGAATGTTGGTTTATTAGATTTTTCGACAGTTCGATTACCTGATTGTTGGAAGGATTGATTATTTGAAGTTTAGATGTCTTTAAAATTTTATGGGAACAACATTCAGGTTATTATCTTTCTAATGATCTAAAAATCCAATAATCTAACGATCTATTTCTCGTAAAACTCTACAGGCAGTCCGTCAGGATCGGCAAAAAAAGTAAAGCGCTTGTTGGTAAATTCGTCAATGCGTATCGGCTCATGCTCAATTGTATTGGCATCAAGCCATGCAATTGCAGTTTCGATATCATCCACTTCAAAAGCAAGATGCCGAAGGCCGGCGGCTTCAGGGCGTGATACCCTTTGCGGCGGATTGGGGAAAGAGAACAGTTCTATGGCATAGCTGTCGTTTATGGCAAGGTCAAGCTTGTAGGATTGGCGTTCTTCACGATAATTTTCAGCTAGTACCGTAAATCCCAGGATATGGGTGTAAAAGTGCTTTGAGGCCTCATAATCAGAACAGATTATGGCCACATGGTGTATCTTGTTTATTTTTAGCATTTGTTATAAATATTCAGCTTCGGTTATCCACCATTGGTTGCCAAAAGGGTCTTCAAACCCGGCAGAGTAACCGTATTCTTTTTTCTCAGGCTTTTGCAGCGAATTGCCGCCCTGCTCGATCCCTGCGGTGTAAATCTTATCAACATTTTCTACCAGCATGAACATACCGGCCGATTTTTGCTTCCACACATCAGAGCTTTGGGCAAACATAATAACGGCTTTCCCAATCTTTATTTCGCCATGCATTATAGAGCGGGAGTCTTCCCCGGGAACAATCATCAACTCAGTCGCGTTAAATACTCTTTTGGCATATTCAAGAAATTCGGGCGCTCTATCCAGTATAAGATAAGGCATTACCGGTAGGTAATAGTCAGGCATTTCCATAGTTAACGATTTTAGGTTGTTGTATCAAAGGTAGCTACTGTCTTTAAAACCTAAACGATTTTTATGCTTTTATTGATCTTTTAAATGCCTTCTTGAATTTTTTGAACTTGGTTACAGCAGGGTCCGATGGGTATTGCCGGCTATGGGGTATGTTGTTGAATATTAGTGCGGTTACTAATAATATTGTTGCTCCACTTAAAACAGGATTCAGTACATATTCATAGCCCAGGGCTTTTATCTGTGGGCTTCCCGTAACGGCTATAAGTGCCGTTGCGCCTCCGGGCGGGTGAAGGGTTTTTGTGATCTGCATCATTACTATCGATAGGGACACGGCAAGCGGTGCCGAAAGCCATATCATGTCGGGTAGCAGTTTTTGCATGCTTACCCCAATGATAGCCGATACCAGATGCCCGCCAATAAGGTTGCGCGGCTGTGCAAGCGGACTCTGTATCACGCCATAGACCAGTACGCACGATGCCCCGAAAGAGCCTATGAGAAAAACAAGATCCTGCTCCGGAAAAGCTTTGTATTGCAGCCACGCGATAGTACCCATCCCGATAAACGAACCCAGAAATGCCCAAAAGTGTTCTTTATAGTCTACAAGTGTTTCTTTGTAAACTACATAACGTGTCTTGCGGTAACTGCGTTTTATCTTTTGTATCGGCATGCTATTGTTTAACAGGAGCTAATGAGTAAACGGTATATGGATAAATGGCTTTGGCCGAATATTTTGCAACCAGCGAGCCAATAAGTATCGGGAGGAACAGGGTGTAGTCATTAACCAGTGCGCATACTAGGAACAAAGCTGTAAATGGCGCATGGATGCTGGCACTTAACATTGCCGCCATACCGATAACCATAAAGTTAAGCGGAATCACACCGGCATCAAAATAAGCGTTAAGGAATGTTGCAAGGAACAATCCCATAAAAGCCCCAATGAAAAGGCTTGGCGCAAAAACACCACCATCGCCACCCGCAGAAAGGGTTATCGATGTAATGATCGGTTTTAGCAATAGCAGTCCAATAAATACCATGACATGAGGCAGGGTAAACGTAAGTGTATTGGCAGTAACAAGGCTTTCTTTCATAGCGTGGTAACCATCGCCATAAAGCTGCGGGAAAATCAACAGCAGGCTGCTCACTATGGCAGCAGCTATAAGTATCTTATAATAGTGCCCTGATATTTTGCTAAACTGCCCTTTAAAGAACATCACACATTTTGTCAGGTATATGGAGTTTAGCCCGCATAATACTCCAAGCAATATAAAATAGGGCAGGGCATACAGGTTCCATTGGGTAATGTTAAGGGCAAAGAGGGGTTTTTCTTTTATCACAAGGATAAATGCAAAAGCTACAGCAGCTGCCAGTATATTGGTAATTAAAAAAACCTTATTGGCTTTTTTGGCAATTACTTCATAGGCAAACAATAAACCTGCCAGCGGGCTACAGAATAGTGCCGTAAGCCCGGCTGTGATTCCTGCGCAAATAAGCTCGGTTTTATATTTGCTTAATATCTTTTCTTTTTCCTGTGCCAGCGATCCTATGGCCGCTGTAGAAACTACTGTCGATACTTCTATCCCCGTACTCCCGCCAAAGCTAACGGTAAGCAGCCCGTTGATAAAGTGTGATGGTATTTTATACGATGGAAGTTTTTTTCCGGTTGCCGTGCTCTCAAAAACTTCCTTGATCCCTTTGTTCTCTTTTTTCTTAAAGAGGTACTGCCTCAGGATGTAAATAAGCGATAGGCCAATAAACGGGAATAGTATAATGTATAATACCTGGTGTTGTGACCTGTGAAAAAGCACTTCTTCATAGTGCTCGGTCATGTGCTTTAG
Source organism: Flavobacterium hauense (assembly GCF_054457175.1). Taxonomy (NCBI): domain Bacteria; kingdom Pseudomonadati; phylum Bacteroidota; class Flavobacteriia; order Flavobacteriales; family Flavobacteriaceae; genus Flavobacterium; species Flavobacterium hauense. The sequence continues at coordinate 108,598 of NZ_JBTKVX010000013.1, read as the reverse complement.
CGTGACAGCAAGAAAAGCTGCCAGAAAGCCTATGACAACCGAAACAATTATTAATTTATAATATTTGGCAAGGGTGTATTTTTTCTTTAAAGCAGTAGGAAACATTGCAGTAAATGTATTGATTACTGCAAAAGTAAGCATCAAATTGCGAATGCTCTAAAGAAATCGTATAAAATTGCTTAAAACAGTTTGTAAGCCAGTATTATACTGGTAGAGCCATAACTTCCTGACCAATAGGTGTAGTCAAGGATATTTCGTGAAAAATTATGCCTGAGTTCCGCACTGTATCGTTTATAGCTAAAGCCACCGCCCAAAGTAAAACCTGCATTCTTTTCGATATCCAGTTTAGAGCCGCCATACTGTATGTAGGCATCGCCTAATGGAAGGGCTAACGTGTAGGCTGCATCTATAAAAAATTTGGCATTTTGGTTTACATACATATAATGCCTTACGCCAAAAGGAAGTTCCAGATACTTATATTCGGCTTTTAACGGTTGGTTTGGTTTTCTGCCACTGTCGCTAAAATTCTGGTAGTTAGGGTCGGTAAAGATGGACCACTTGTTGTTATTGAACGGCATAACATATTCAATTTCTGTCCCTATCCTGAAACCTGTACTACTGCCAAAATCAAAAAGGCTGTTAGATACCCCATTCGAAATTTCAAGAGATGAGAAACTTACTCCGGCGGTGATCTTTAAGTTAACGCTGCCATTATTTTGCTTTTTGGTCAGGTTAGTAACTGTTTGTCCAGTGTTTCCGTTGTATTGCTCAAACAGTTTTACAAGGGGGGCTTTTTTATATTGGATATTTTTAAATTTATCCATGTCGTTCCCTTCACCTTTCATAAGATTGTATAGTTGTTGGCGGAAGTAATTGTTTTTTCCTACCTGGGAATCTACAAGATATTCTTTATATACAAGCTGTTCTGCTTTAGTGTGGTCAACTGTACTGAAAAAGTATTTTACAAAATTACCGTCTTCATACTGGTATAAATTGGCTTTGCCTTCTACGAGGACGTTAAGCAACAGGGTTTCTGTATTCCATTTTGGATCTTTTTCAGAATCAAGGTCATCCAATGAAATTTTCGAGCGGTCTACATTTACTGTAAAACGAATATATTTATAAGCATCATTCACACTGAACTCACTTATTTGTTTGACGGTCTTAACCTGAACAGCTTCGTTTTCAGTAAGCTTGTATTCAAATGATGTTGGGTTATTCTTCCATGCCAGGTTTTTGATAAGGCATTCTGTCCTGATATTATTTTCGATAAAATAACCACGTTCGAAGTTAATTTGCGCAACAGACAGAAGAGGAGTTGCCAATAGCAGGAAAGCAATAATTTTTTTCATTTGGTTAATATTGGTTGTTGAATTGGTTGCGCGAAATTACTTCGTTTTTTCATATTTGCAAACAGTGTAAGAATTTTTCATACGGTTCGTCCTCAAATTTCTACAACTCAGAATTCTTTTTTAGCAGGTATTAGAATATAGCAGCAATTTTGAACCGTTAAATCAACCAAACCACCAATTATGAAATTGATAATTACTTTCCTGTTTTTCCTGACTGCGTTTTCGGCCATTAGCCAGACAAAGATCGAAGGCACGATCGCTGATGCTAAAGGGAAACCTGTTCCTGGTGCTAATATTTATATTGACGGCACTTATGATGGCGCAACTTCAGATGCCGAAGGTCATTTCTCTTTTGAAACGGCCGAGACCGGTAGCCAGGTATTGGTTATTACGGTAATGTTCTTTGAGGATGTAAGACAGGATATAAAGATAGAAGAATACAAGGGACAAACATTTACTATGAAGAAGAGCGTCAATACGCTGGATGCGGTAGTTATCTCGGCAGGTTCTTTTCAGGCAGGCGATAACAGTAAGGTAACCGCTCTGAAACCTCTTGACATTGTTACAACTGCCGGAGCAGCCGGAGACATCATTGGCGCACTGCAAACCCTTCCGGGTACACAAACGGTAGGCGAAAGCGGCCGATTGTTTGTAAGGGGTGGGGAATCGGATGAGACACAAACCTTTGTAGATGGCATTCGCGTGGCACAACCCTATAATGCATCGGCTAATAATGTTCCTACCCGCGGACGTTTTTCGCCCTTCCTTTTCAGTGGTATGACGTTTTCAACAGGAGGCTATTCGGCAGAATATGGTGAGGCGTTATCCAGTGTTTTGCTGCTTAACACTATTGAAGAACCGGAACAGCAGCAGTCGGATATCGCAATCATGACGGTAGGCCTTGGCCTTGGCCATACCAAAAAGTGGGATAAAAGCTCACTCAGCCTTAATTTGTCTTATCTGAATCTTCAGCCCTATCAGTGGATCGTACCTCAAAATGTTGATTGGAATAAACCCTATCAGTCATTGTCGGGTGAAACGGTGTACCGCTATAAGTTCAACAATAATGGCATGCTAAAGGTATATGCCGCTTTTGATCATGCTGTTTTCGATCTCAATCAGGAAGATATCAACCTGCCCGAGCCGGTAAGGGTAGATACCAAAAATGATAACTTTTATTTTAATACTTCCTATAAAGGGATGTTTGGTTCGCAATGGACCATTCATACCGGTATCGCCTATGGCTATAGCCACAATGCTATTGGCTATAACGAAGTTGGAGTTAAGAATGCAGAGAACAGCTCACATCTTAAGCTGAAATTACGAAAAGGATTCAGTGACAAATTCAAGCTTACATTTGGGGGTGATTATTTCATAACTGACTTTAATGAAAAATATCAGGAGCCATCGGGTTTTAACTTCAATAGTGGATATAACAATTCTATTGCTGCCGTCTATACCGAAGCAGATATCTTTCTTTCGCAAACACTCGCTTTCAAAGCAGGGCTTCGCAGCTCGTATGCAAGTGTGTTAGGGGAAGGAACAATTGAACCCCGTGCTGCTCTTGCTTATAAAGTAACGTCTAAAAGCCAGTTCTCCCTTGCTTATGGCGATTTTTACCAGACACCGGGACAGGATTACCTAAAGTATAACAAAAATTTTGAGCACCAAAAAACAGCACACTATATCCTGAACTACCTCTACAATACAGATGGCAGGATGTTCAGGGCTGAGGCTTACTATAAAAAATATGATAATCTTGTAAAATACGACGGGGTTACTGCGGCTTACAATTCGAACTATAACAATTCGGGGTATGGTTATGCGCAGGGTGTCGATCTTTTCTGGAGAGATAACAAGACCATCAAAAATCTTGAATACTGGGTTTCCTATTCATACATAGACAGCAAGAGGGATTATAAGAATTATGAATCGTATGTTACGCCAAGCTATATAGCCACACACAATGCTTCTATAGTAAGTAAATACTGGATCAACAGCCTGAGGTCGCAGCTGGGGATCACATACAGCTTCAACAGCGGCAGGCCGTATGATAACCCTAATGAAGCAGTCTTTATGAACGGTAAGACCAAAACCTACAATAACCTGAGCCTTAGCTGGGCTTATCTGTTAAGCCAGCAGAAGATATTGTACTTCTCGGTTTCTAACGTAACCGGAGCCGATAATGTGTTTGGCTATACGTATGCCAATAGCCCTGCACCAGATGGGATCTTTGCGAGACAAGCCATTACCCAGCCCGCAGACAGGTTTTTCTTCATAGGCTTTTTCTGGACCATCAGCGATGATAAGACGAAGAACCAGCTGGATAATCTGTAAAGAAAAAACCTTCCTGATTATTCAGGAAGGTTTTTCTAAAAACATTGCAGCACAAATTCGATGCTTTTGGTGTTGTTGTCATAAAACACATATATAATGCCCGTGTCTCCCCACATTACATTGGCATTATCTTCACTGTCAATCTGAAAGAGAAGGTCCAGGGGTTTGCCTTGTGCATCCATAAAATTTTCTACTCCCTGTATCCAGTCAGGATAACCTCCAAAAGAGCTTGAGGACTCCCGTTCAGGGCCTGTAATTTTTGCGCAGGCTTCTTCATAAGCCTCATAATCATCTTCATCGTCCATACTAATCTGATCGGCAAGTTCAGGAAATTCATCTTGAAGTGTCTCCCAGTTGGGCAATGACATTGATTTCTCAAATGAGATTTCGCAGTACTTTACTGTTTTTTCGTTAGCCCCGGCTATCTGGGTTAGTTTTTCGGTGCGTAATGCTTCATAAATTTTAACTTTCCATCCGTCATTCTCCGTTTCCCAAGCTGTTTCTTCAGAATCATAAAAGAACTGGATAAGCTTTATATTTTCAGGGATTCCGTCATAGGCATCATTAAAGACCTGGAAAATAAACTCCATTGGCCTGCCGCTTTGGCTTAGTGGCCATGATTCCCCTTCTTCAAAATAAGGCTGACCTCCAAAATGAGAGAGGAGCTGCGAATTTTCAGGAGGTCTTTTAGGATCATTTACAATAATTGCTGTGGACGGTTTTACAAGCTTGCAAAGCGCTTCATTAACTGAAGAATCAATTGAGGATCGTTTGGAGGAGCCCTTTGATCCGAATAGTTTTTTAAAAAAGTTCATAGTAGTAAATTAGTTGGTGGTGGTTGTAAGTGGATGGGAGCGACGCTATAGAGGCCGTATCGGGGTGCCAAAGTCTATTTTCCCTGTATAGGGTTGAAAATTCAGATGTTTTAAGTGCTCATTGAATTCGGTCGCATAATCGTAAAGCTCTTTTGGAGCCGTATTTCCATATATGCTTATGCTTTTTGTTAGGTTATCTTCTTTAATATCAAACCTGATTCCCGCTGCATCACTGATACTCTTATCGGTATAGTCAGTTTTGTATTTCGAAAAATCTATTTTTTTGATAAGAGCAATGAGATTGTTCCTTTGATTATCTTTCATTATGGCATAACTGACTGTTTTGGGTTCAGGGAATCGCTTCACAAAATATACTGTATCATTATCGGCAATCTTTATAGAATAGCTCATCGTCATTGCTGTATATGTATACACAAAATTATCAAAAGGCTGTTCTTTCTTTTCGGTTTTACTGCAGCTGAAAAGTGTAAACGTAAATAATGTTAATAGAAGATACTTCATTGTAGTAAGGTTAAGGGAATAAATATCGTAAATTTTTTCCTGTAAAATTAAAAACAGGGCCTGTAAACCCTGTTTTTTTTACCTAAACCTAAATTAAAAACCTTGCTGCTGTGTCTGCAGCCATTACATGAAAAATTGATTAATCTTTATTTTTTAAATACGGGGCCGGGAAGCCCCGTATTTCATCTGAATTCTATCTTTAAAAAAATCAATCATAAGCCTTTACAGGCTGAAAAAATTACTTAAACCTAATTTGATCCTTCAGATGGTATTCTCATTCATAGCTATTATTATTTCTTTAGTAGTGTAAAAATACCTCATAGCCAGCGGTTGGCGATTATGAAAATACCGTAAAAAATTATGAATTTATGGTCGAATTGACTATAAATAAAAACAGGACCCGAAAGTCCTGTTTGTTAAAATGAAAATCTTTACAAAAGCTATTGTTTTATGAGATGCGTGGCTTTGGAACCTCTTTCGGATGCTGCTTTTAAAAGATATATACCGGCAGGTATATTTTCAAAATTTAGTGTGGTTGCAGTTTCTGATGCAGCTTGTGCTAACAGTAACTGTCCTGCCATGTTATACAGCAGCAGTTTATCTCTGCTTGTGGTATTGGTTATGGTCAGAACATCTTTTACAGGATTGGGATAGCAGTCTAAGGAAATAGCCTTATTGTCTGCAGTTGCCATAACACCCGTTTCTTCAATCTTGATGTCATCAAGATAAAGTATACCCTGATTCCCTGATGATTCAATACTGAATCGTAAATAATAATTTGCAGTTACAGGTACAGTGAACGCTTCGGTAGAATGGTTGACAACTTCGGTTCCTGTTATACCGCTATGCGACGCCAGCTCAATCTCTGTTGGTACTCCATTGGAATATAAAGCCAGCTTAAAAACATCAATTGCGGTTTCATTATCGTCATGAGCATATTTATAGGATACTTTGTAGGCAATTCCGGCGGTTAATGGTACAGGTCTCAGTATATAATCACAGTACATGCTCCACCCCACATCGGAATAGGTAGAGTAGCGGCCCACATTGCCTGTAAAGCCATTATTAGGTGCCGTAACACATTCCCAGTCGCTGCCTACAAATGTCTGTCTATACGAATAGGTACAGTCCGGCAGATCGGGGGGTAGTGCGTTGTCAAAATTTTCAAGATAAGGCAATACTGCATTATCATTGCATTGTGCATGCAGTAGCGGCATTACCGATAAAAGCATGGCTGTAAAAAGCGTAATTTTTTTCATAGCTATAAGTTGTTGAGGTTCACTATAAAAGTAGTGATCAGCTAAGAAAATAGAGTTATGAATACACCGAAATTAATTATATATTTTAAGTATAGATGACTGAAGTTCAGTAGGTGTAAGGCCGGTATTGGCTTTTATGAAACCGCTAAAATTGGCAGGGCTGTCAAAATTAAGTTCGTATGCAATTTCCTTCAGTGAGAATTGGTTAAGCAGTAACAGGCGTCTTATTTCCAGCAATAACTCTTCATGGATCAGCTTTAGGGCTGTTTTACCCAGGCTACCCTTGCAGGCAAGATTAAGCTTGTCCGGACTGCAGTTCATAAGATCACAGTATTCAGATACTTTCTTTTTGGTTTTTATATGCTGTGGCAGCAGCGAGAGGAATTGCATAACCACCTGATGTCCCTGTAAGTCGACCGTGTTGCAGTGTTTTTCTATAAGCGTGATCAGGATGATTTGAAGGTAGCTGTATGCTTTATGTATAGAAAGCGGCGAAAGCTCTTCCTTTTGCAGTAATTGCCAGATGCTTTCGGTCATGCTGTACAAATGTTCAAAGGTTTCACTGTCAAGGTCAAATTTTGCCTCAGGAAAGTACAGGTGAGAGTGTTTAAGAGGATGAATAAATTCAAAGATGTTTTTCCTGAATTGTATGATCATGCCTTCGGCAGTATTTCGCTCCATTAAATGTACCTGGCCGGGATAGATAGTATATAGCTGTCCGGCATGAATATCATGGGGAGTAAAATCGATTTGTTGGAAACCATTGCCATTTTTTACGATTATGATCTCAAAGTAATCGTGCCTGTGGGCCTTGTGGAAATCGTAAGGATTGGGGTAATCAAGTGGCTCAATTATCAGCAGCTTACCGGGATGCGGTAACGACACGGGATTTGACTGTGGGAATTCTTTCTGATTCATGTTGTTTGGCATTTTATATGACAAACAGCACTACAACTGTTTACCCTAAACATTCTGTTGATTTTTACAGATATGGTAAAAAAGACTATATTGTTTTGCGAATTATACTTTTGTATATACGCATACAATGGATAATTTTTTCCATTCCGGTCCTGAAAAATCATAATAATATTTAGAAAAAGTAGCTTGTAGCGTATTGTCTCCTAAAACTATTATATCTTCCATGTGGCCATAAACCGCGGGTTCACCTACGGAGTTGTCCTGAACAGATATAGTTTGTGTTGAATCGTCAAACTCATAAATATAGCCAAAACCTGCTTTAGTGAATTTTACTCCATTTGGGTTAGTTGGAGTAACCGCTGTTACATTAGAATGGGGTAAGTAAAAGCTCATCATGTTTTGCAGCTGGTTATTTATAACAACAGGTTTTATTTCGAGCTCGGGTATCTGAGTACTAAAAACTACGGGATCTATTTCTGTTAGCAAGTCAAATGATGCTATTCCGTCATTATTAAGGTCAACACTAATATCAGAGATCATCGAGATGATATTGTATTTACCTCCTAGTTTAGATGCGTTTCCACCTTTACCTCCACTACCTAATCCTTCGCTTCCGTCTTCACTGCTTCCGCAACTGATGGCTGAAACAAAAAAAACTGTGGCAAACAGTGATTTTAGTAATGTAGAGTTCATAGTGATTTTTTTTAGTTGTTGAATAATCAAACAGTTGGCAACAATTTTAACAAATATACTAAGTTAATTGATATGTTTTTAAAAAATGTGGATTTATTAAGCAAAAACTTTGTGTTTTATTTATGAAAAGGTTTGCGTTGTAAGTAAAATAAGTGTAAAATTTAGGTTTAAATATAACTATATACAATTCATCCCCGATATTCTACAACTGGGTAAAACACTTTTTTTTACGGTAGGTTTTGTTTGCATATTTGCTTCATCAAAATCAACAACCTAAAACTTATTATTATGATACGACTGATTGTACTTTACGTTTTTATGGTGGCCGGAACGGTTACTGCACAAAGCAAATATGAAGCAGGAATGCAAAAAGCTTTCGCATTATGGGGAGAAAAGAAAACGGCAGAAGCCTCTGCCATGTTCGAAAGGATAGCAGCAGTTGAAAAAGATAACTGGCTCCCTGACTATTATGTGGCACTCGTAAATACTACTGATGCTTTTATGACAAAAGACAAAGAGAAACTGAACGGGCTGCTTACCCAAGCCCAGGTAGCCCAGGATGCTGCAACAGCAATTTCTCCTGATAATCCTGAGCTGATGGTTATGCAGTGCCTTATCTACACCGCATGGATCGTTTATGACCCAATGAATAACGGTATGAAGTATTCTGCCAAAGCCAATGAACTGTATGCCAAAGCCCTTATACTGGCACCAAACAACCCAAGAGTAGTGTTCTCTAAAGCTGAATTTGAAATTGGTGGCGCTGCCTATTTTGGACAGGATACCACTCCTATGTGCAAAGAAGTGGAGCGTGCTGTTGGTCTTTTTGCTACCTTTAAACCGGAAACTCCTTTTCATCCTAACTGGGGAGCAGAAAGGGCTCAGGAGAAACTTAAAGAGTGTAAAAAGTAATAAGATTCAATATTTTAGACTTAGAATATGTTATTAGATAATGTCAATTTAGTGTTCATTTTAGGTCCTTTTATTGTGGGGAGCGTGGTTTATATCAAGATTGCGAGGCATAAGATAGGCCATCCGCTGAGGGACAGTATCAAAAACCTGCAGATAATGCTGCTGGCTGCAGGAGCAATGTTTGCAGTAATGTATATTTTACTTCCATCCACGCCCAGCCTGAGCACTTTTGGCTATCCTGAAACGGTTGAAGATATTAATTCTCAGGAAAAGATACTTAAGATACTGCAAGGCCAGAACAAAGCGATTGTAAGGACTACCGAAACAGTACAATGGATGTTATTTATTCTGACTTTCTGGATAATAGCTGCCTTGGCTCCGGTGTTAAAGTCATGGAAAGAAAAAATTGATAAAGAATTAGCTGCAAATCATGATGAAAAGGCTGTATAAAGAATTCTTCAAGTCTATTGGCTTGGGTATTATAATATTCGTCGTGCTGCTTTTTGTAGCCATGGCCCGCGGAACTGTTGTTGTATGGAACAGTGAGCTACTGAAGGATTTTCTTTTTTGTGAATTGTATACCGTAACACTTTATACTGCCAATGCTTTTGTCTTTTACTATTTTGATAAGATATTCAACAGGGCCATACTGAATATAAAAAGGATAGTTTTAGGGTTTCTTACATCATTTGTGGTTTCGGTATCCATAATGATACTGCTCCGCATATTTCAGGAAGTAGTGGTTAACGGAGAATCATTCAGCGAGTTTCTTGCAACCGAAAGTCTTGGAAATTATTATATGTCTGCGCTTGTTACCCTTGTAGTTACCATTATTGTTCATGCTTTTTATTTTTATAAGCGATATCAGGAAGGCAGGGTTAAGGAACAAAAGATCATTGCAGGAACGGCATCGGCACAGTTCGAATCCCTAAAGAACCAGATCGACCCCCATTTTCTGTTTAACAGCCTCAATGTTCTTAGTTCGCTTATAGAAGAAAATCCGGATAATGCCCAGCGATTTACTACATCACTGTCAAAAATTTACCGCTATGTACTGGAGCAGAAAGACAAAGAGCTCGTGAGCATCGAAGAAGAATTGTCGTTTGCCAAAACCTACATGAACCTGCTTAAGATGAGGTTTGAAAACAGTATTTTTTATGAAGTGCAGGAGATAAGCAATCCTGAGGCAAAGGTAGTTCCGCTATCGCTGCAGCTGCTTCTGGAAAACACCATTAAGCATAATGTAGTGAGTCCGCAGCGGCCATTGCATATCAGGATATTAGAAAAAGACGGTTACCTGATAGTACAGAACGACCTGCAAAAAAAGCAGGTATTGCAGGACAGGAAAGGGGTAGGGCTTCAAAACATAGTGAATCGCTATGGCATACTGACCAACCGCAATGTGTTGGTACAGGAGACTAATGAACACTTTACGGTAAAATTACCCATTTTAACTAAACAGCTCTCGGTTATGGAACTGTCACATTACAATAAGGAAGAAAGCAATTATCTGAAAGCCCAGAAAAAAATTGAAGATATAAAAGGTTTTTACGGCAACCTGTCGTCCTATGTAGTCATTATTGCCGGGCTTGCCATACTGAATTTTATTACGTCACCAAGCCATTTATGGTTTATATACCCTGCATTAGGATGGGGTATAGGAGTGATAATACATGGGGTCAATGTGTTTAATTATATGCCTTTCCTTAGCAGTGACTGGGAAGAGCGTAAAATGAAAGAGTTAATAGACAAAGAGAAATCTAAAAAATGGCAATAGCATGGAAGATTTTGATAAAATAGCCTATGATAAGGCAAAAAGGAAAGTAAAAGAAATAAAAGGTTTTTACATCAACATTACAGCTTACTGTCTTGTCATGCCCATTATGATCTATTTAAATATGGCTTACACTCCTGAATTCCAGTGGTTTTGGTTTTCATTGGCCGGATGGGGCGTAGGGGTTATATTTCACGCAATGGGAGCCTTTGACTGGTACCCTTTTCTTGGAAAGGGTTGGGAAGAACGTAAGCTGAAACAGCTTATGGACGAAATGAGTAAAAAGGATGAGGAACGTGCTAAATATGAATAGTATGGATAAAAATGTCAATACAGAGCATTTAAAACGGGCCCAGAAAAGGGTTGAATGCCTTAAGGGATTTTATGTGCATCTTGCGTCTTATATTACCGTCAATCTCTCATTGTTTATAGTTTGGATTTCCGGTATTTACAGGCCGCCTTATGAATTTTGGAACACAACTTTTTTAATGACAGGCATAGTGGCAGGATTTGGGGTTTTGGCAAATGCCATAATTTTGTTCGGAGCCAAATATGTGCTGCCAAAAGGCTGGGAAGAAAAGAAATTTAGAAAATTGATGGACAAACAGAATAAAAGCGATGACAGAGGTCCAAAATACGATTGAATATGACAAATGAATTCAATATGAGGATGTATTACAGGGATGCCGGTAAAAGAGTTAAACGCATAAAAGACTTTTATCTTCGTCTTGCGGTTTACTGTACGGTAAATACCCTGCTGTTTGCTGTCTGGATGCATGACTCTTATATAGCAGAAAACTTTTGGAAACCTACCTTATCATTTACCGTAGGTGTTGCAGGTTTATGTCTGTTGGCAAATGCCGTTATCCTTTACGGAGAGAAATATATGCTGCCCAAAAGTTGGGAAGAGCGCAAGCTTAAAGAATTTATGAGTAAGCAAAATCAAACAACCATTAAGTACGAGTAATATGGAACCTGAAAATTCATTTGAAGAACAGATAAGAGTTGATAAAGTAAGGAAAAAGATAAAAGATATTAAAGGCTTTTACAAGCATCTTACTGTCTATCTTGCTGTAAACGTTTTTCTTTTTATAATCAAAGCTGTCAATCTGGATGGTAATGAAAATTTTTTTGAATGGGGCACTTTTTCAACAGCCATCTTTTGGGGTATAGGTGTATTCTTTCATTGGTACAGTGTTTTCGGGGCAGATATTATTCTTGGAAGGGATTGGGAAGAACGCAAGATAAAAGAAATGATGGATAAGAATAAAACCAGGGAAACCAATACTAAAAGGTGGGAATAAGCCAGTAGTTCAATCATCAGCCTGCCTGAAGGCAAATCAAAATCAATCAAAACCATCAATTAAGGAGTAATGAACGTTATCATCATAGAAGACGAAAAGCCGGCTGCAAGGTTATTGCAGCGCAAACTGCAGAAGTTAGGACTTGAAGCAGAAACCATGCTGTATTCAGTAGAAGAAAGCATTGAATGGTTTAGCAATAATCCGCATCCGGAGCTTATATTTCTGGATATTCAGCTTTCTGACGGGCTTTCGTTTGAAATATTTGAAAGTATTCCTATTCAGAGTGCTGTAATATTTACTACTGCTTATGATGAATATGCACTGCGTGCCTTTAAGCTGAACAGTATCGATTATCTCCTGAAACCCATAGATGAGGACGATCTTGAAGCGGCTGTGAACAAATATAAAGGTCAGCAAACCAAAGCACAGAGCCTTTCGCTAGACTTTGACCAAATTAGGCGAATGTTGGCCAATCCAACAGAAAAGAACTATAAGAAGCGTTTTACAGTAAAAATGGGGCAGCACCTGAAAATGATCAATATTGAAGATGCCGAATGTTTTTACAGCGAGAATAAGGGTACCTATATCCATACTAATGATGGCAGGGATTATCTTCTTGAAAATACCCTTGAACAGCTGGAAAATGAATTGGATCCCTCCAAATTCTTTCGCGTAAGCAGGAAATTCATTGTGTCGATCAATGCGATAAAAGATATTGTGGTATATACCAATTCCCGCCTTAAGATCATTCTGCCAACTTATAAGGAAGATGAGGTTATCGTTAGCCGTGAACGTGTCAATGATTTCAGAAGCTGGTTGGGGTAGTGTATTTTGTTTAAATTCAGATGGTTGGTGTTTTTTGTAAGGGGTTTATTGCTAACTTTATGCTAACCAAAAAACCTTATTATTATGGAAACATCTGTTCATTACACCAAAGCTCAAAATATCTTCAGGATATTACTGGGAAGCCTTTTGATTTTTACGGGTATAGGCCACCTAACTTTTTTACATGAACCTTTTTTGGCTCAGGTACCCAGCTGGGTACCTCTTGATGCCGGCCTAGTAGTAACATTATCAGGTGGGGTAGAGTTAGTGCTAGGCCTTTTATTACTCTCTGTTACACGCTATCGAGTACAGGTAGGCTGGGTAGTTGCTGTTTTCTTTATTTGTATTTTCCCCGGCAATTATGCGCAATATGCCAACCATGTCGACGCCTTTGGCCTGAATTCAGACAGTATAAGGCTTACGCGCTTGTTCCTGCATCCGCTATTGGTCATTTGGCCATTGTGGAGTTGTGGGTCGTGGCGAGCCACTTTTGGTAAAAAGAAAAGAGAGGATTAAATAACCCTTGTCAACGATGTAGAGATGTAGAACTGCTACGTCATCAAAGTATATAAATAAAAAAACTGTTCGATAAGCAAATTGTTGCTTATGGAACAGTTTCGGAATATGTGGTTATTTACCCCTGAAGGAATACCGGCTATTGGAATAAAGATAAAATCTCTTTTTTCGCTTTTCCCAGTTTCTGTTCAAGTTTTCCCCACATTTCATCGTCTTTGCCTTCTTCATACATCAGATCATCATCAGTAAGATCGGCATATTTCTGTTTTAATTTTCCTTTAAATTCGTCCCAGTTTCCTTTAAGTTCCGTTGAATTTGGCATAGCTTTTTTGTTTTGATTACAATGTAAAGTTACCTACTGTTCTCTTAAACTTGTGGTAAGGGAAATGTAAAACTATGCTAAATATTGCCCTTCTTTCCTTGAGCTTTCCAATATCATATAGAATTGTATACCAAATAAAGCTGAAGCTGACACAAGGTGTGTTGTCTGCATCCCAAAAGGAAAATCAAGGTAATACATAGCGATCCCGGATAAAATTTCGATACCCAGCAGCCACATTACCCATGTGGTTTTGACATAGCCAAGGTTTAGTTTCCTGTTACGCAGGTACAGCCACAGGTTAACGCCAAATACTATAAATGAGAACGTACGGTGGAAATAGAATTGTATGAGCGGGCTGTCCATAACCAGGTGCATGTTCTCATAGCCCAACATCTTAACGCGCTCGTCTACAAACTGGCGGACTTCTGTTCCTAATACAACCTGTATAAGTGTTATAATTAATGAGATTACAAGCAGCGATTTGAACAACTTGTCTTTTTTAAAGCTTATGGCTGCGTAGTTCAGCTCTTTAGATTTGTCAAGGATGTAGAGTATCACGGCTACTATTACCAGTGCCATAACCATGTGAATGGTAATCTTAACCGGGTTCAGTACCGAATATACTACCGTTGCTCCAAGCCATGCCTGGAAACCCATCATAAACACAGCCAGCCACGACAGCAGGATAATATTTGTTTTTCTTCGCCAGAAACCAAAAGATGCTATCGCCATTGCAAATACCGCTACACCTGCAAGGGCACCTGTAAGCCTGTTTATGTATTCTACCCAGGTGTGTACCGGATTGAATTCGGCGTAATCGTGTTTGGTATATACCTCCCAGTTGGCACCATCATAAGCATCAGTAGTAGTAAAGGTTTCTTTGGCAACCCAAAGTTTTTCATCTTTAATGATCACCTGTCCTTTATTGAACTGGTGGTTGGGTGACCACATCAGTTCTTTAATGTCGGTAGGGGGGATGTAGTACCCAAAACACCTCGGCCAGTCCGGGCAGCCCATTCCTGAGCCGGTCATACGTACCAAAGCACCGGCAACAATTACAAGGTAGACTAATATTAGAGCGGTTTTTGTAATTTTCTGAAAACTAATTTTCATAATTTATAGTTTCAAAGTAGCTAAGTTGCAGAGTAACAAAGTTACAAAGTATCCGAGCTGCAAAATTTTATTTTAGTGTAAAGTAAGTCAGCTTATTTAGTTTTAGTTATGATATAAATCATATTTCTAATTCAAAGAGCTTTTAATTTTATTCATAAATGAGCTAAGCATACGCTCAATTTCTCTACTGTCTTCATAAATAGAATTAAAATCAGTTTCTGAAATGTATCCCAGATTATATGCTATCTCAATTTGTGTTTGGAATTCAAATAACGATCCCATAGAGATATTTAGAAAACGATAATATTCTTTATTTGTCCCTCTTCCAAATCCTTCAGCTATATTACTGGGAATAGATATTGAACATCTCTTGATTTGCGATGTAAGCCCAAATTGTTCTTCTTTTGGGAAGTTACTAGTCGTTTTGTAGCAGTTGGTTACTAAAATCATGGCTTTTTGCCAAATAATTAAATCTCTAAAAGTCTTCATTTAATACTATTATAAACTTAGTAATTATCTAACTCTGCCACTTTGTATCTTTGTATCTTTGCTACTTTGTAACTTACTTCACCGCCTCGAGTCCCAGCTTTTTCGCTCTCACCATCATAAACGCATAAGCCGAATCATAATCGTTATGTATTTCGCCTTCCAGTATCGCTTCTTTAATGGCTTCTTTCAGTACGCCTATTTCCCTGCCGGGCTTAAGGTTAAAGACTTCCATTATCTCTTCGCCTGTAATTGGCGGCTGGAAATTGCGCACATGGTCGCGTTCTTCAACTTCTACTATTTTTTGGCGTACGATCTTAAAGTTGTTATGGTACTTTTTAAATTTCGATGCATTTTTGGTTGTAATGTCAGCTTCGCAAAGGATCATCAGGTCTTCTACATCTTCTCCGGCATCAAAAATAAGCCTGCGCACTGCCGAATCGGTAACGATATCCTGCGCCAACACGATAGGGCGCGAACTCAGCATCACCATTTTAGCGACGTATTTCATTTTATGGTTAAGCGGCATGTGAAGCCTCTCAAATAGCTTCTTCACCATTTTACCACCCAAAAACTCATGTCCGTGGAAAGTCCATCCCACTTTTTTGTGGAATTTCTTTGTTGGGGCTTTGCCTATATCGTGCAATAATGCCGACCAGCGCAGCCATACATCATCGGTATTAGGAGCTATATTATCGACCACTTCAAGAGTGTGGTAAAAATTATCTTTATGGGTTTGGCCTTCCACTTCTTCCACACCCTGAAGTGCGGTAAGTTCCGGCAGTATTATTTGCAATAATCCTGTCTGGTGGAGCAGCTTGAAGCCTACAGAAGGCACAGCAGACATGAGTATCTTGTTCAGCTCGTCTACTATGCGCTCACCCGAGATTATTTTAATACGCTCTTTATTTCTTTCTATAGCCTTAAGTGATTCTTCTTCGATAGTGAAGTTCAGCTGTGATGCAAAGCGTATGGCACGCATCATTCGCAACGGGTCATCGCTGTAAGTTATATCAGGGTTAAGCGGCGTACGGATTATTTTATTCTTCAGGTCTTCAACGCCACCAAAAGGGTCTACCAATTCACCGAAATTTGCAGGTGACAATGACAAAGCAAGGGCATTGATGGTAAAATCGCGGCGGTTCTGGTCGTCTTCAAGGGTTCCGGTTTCCACTATAGGGTTGCGGCTGTCCCTGTTGTACGACTCTTTTCGGGCGCCAACGAATTCAATATCAATCTCTTCAAAACGAAGCATGGCAGTGCCATAGCTTTTAAATACCTGTACTTTTGGTTTGTTGGGAAGCAGGGAAGATACTTTCTCGGCAAGGTCAATACCGCTGCCTACGGCAACAATATCAATGTCTTTCTTGAAATCCCTCTGCAAAAGAAAATCCCTTACAAAACCGCCTATAACATAGCTGTTTACGTTAAGTTCTCCGGCAGCTTGCGAGGTAATGTCAAATATCCTGTTATTAAGCGCTTCTTTATATGAAGTTTTGTTTTCCATTAACGTCGTATCACTTTTACCTGTAAATCATTTCCCAGCTTTATGATGGTCGATGGTTTAGCGGCAATTTTATCGTGGTGCAAATTTACGATATAGTCTACGCCGTCCAAAATATGACGGTCAATTTCTTTAAAAGAATTAGGGGTATGCATACCGCTGATGTTTGCCGAGGTAGAAACCAACGGTTTTTTCATGCGTTCCATAAGCTTAAAGCAGAAAGGTTCTTTAACCAGGCGAACGCCAAGGGTCTTGTCTTCGGCAATAAGGTTTGCCGCCACATTACGCGGATTATCCAGTATTATCGTGGTTGGCTTTTCTGAAAGATCCAGTATCTGCCATGCCACTTCCGGTATATTACTGAATACGGTATGCATCATACGGTCGCTATTCATCAACACGATCATGCTTTTGGTTTCCTCGCGCTGTTTCAATTCGTAAATTTTCTTTACCGCTTCAGGGTTAGAGGCATCGCAGCCGATACCCCAAACCGTATCGGTAGGGTACAGGATGATTCCGCCATTTTTTATTACTTCAAAGGCATTGTGAACTTCGGTATTTATATCGGGAGTATTCATTATATTATTTGTAATTATTGATAATATCAACCACTTTCTGGATCTCGTCTGCGGTAAGCACTGGGCTAATCGGTAAACTGATCACTTCGCGGTGTATCTGTTCTGTTATCGGCAAAGATAATCCATTTAGCTGAGGATATGCTGCCTGTTTATGCGGAGGTATAGGATAATGAATCAGTGTCTGTATGCCGTTATCGTTCAGGTATTGCTGTAGTTTGTCCCTATTGTCCGTGCGGATCACAAAAAGATGCCATACGTGCCCGTTACTGTTGTTTGGGAGTTCAGGCAGAATTATCGCAGCATTGCTGATGTTTTCGATATAATATCTGGCAACTGCTCTGCGTATTTCGTTTTCGGTGTCAAGATGATGCAGTTTTGCGTCAAGCACGGCTGCCTGGATTTCGTCCAGCCTTGAGTTCAATCCCTGATATTTGTTGACGTATTTCTCTTCCGATCCATAATTTGCCAGGGCTCTTATCGTTCGGGCAAGTTTGTCGTCTTTGGTAGTGACAGCACCGGCATCGCCTAATGCCCCAAGGTTTTTCCCTGGATAAAAACTGAATCCCGCTGCATCGCCCAGGTTTCCGGTTTTAATGCCGTTCCATTCCGCTCCTATGGCCTGTGCATTGTCTTCTACTATTCGCAGGTTATGTCTTTTGGATAGTGCTGTAAGTTCATCACTGAATATTACCCTGCCGTAAAGATGTACAACCATTATTCCCCTTGTTTTAGAAGTTATGTTTTCTTCTATTTTGGTTATATCAATGTTATAGGTAGAGATGTCGGGCTCTACCAATACCGGTACAAGATTGTTATCCGTAAGCGCAAGCAACGAAGCAATATAGGTGTTTGCCGGAACGATCACTTCATCACCGGGCTGCATGATACCCAACTCTATATAGGCTTTAAAGATAAGCCTTAATGCATCCAGGCCGTTAGCGACACCTATGGCGTGTTTCGTACCAATGTAGGCAGATAAATTTTTCTCGAATTGTTTTACTTCTTCGCCCAACAGGTACCAGCCGCTTCGGAAGGTTTTTAGCAATCGGGATTCGATTTCCTCCTGGTGCTGAAGGTTTACTTTTTGCAGATCGAGAAATTTTATCATTGTTAGTGGTGTTTGAAGTTGTAAAAATAGGTTTTTTACTTAACAGCACATCACAGTCTTTTAGTGTATGGGATTAGAATAAATCTGATTGTTAAAAGTGAAAAAGGCGAATTATGATTGATTTTATAATAAAGTAAAGTTATTTTTACCTGAAATGATGTTAAAAAAGGTTATTTTCGCCGCCCAAACAATTAATCTTTAGCACTATGGTTTATGACTGCTTTATATTTTTTAATGAGCTTGACCTGTTGGAAATCAGGCTCAATGAGCTGGATAGCGTAGTTGATAAATTTGTTATCGTAGAGGCAGACAGGACGTTTCAAAACGACCCGAAGCCTTTTATTTTTGAGGAAAATAAAGAACGTTTTGCAAAATACCTGGACAAGATCATTCATGTAAAGCTAACTAAATACCCGTTGTTTATTCCGGTGATCAATCCGTTCTCACCATGGAAACTGGAGTTTTACCAACGCAACAGCATACTAAAAGGCTTAAAAGAATGCAATCAGGATGATATCATTCTTATTTCGGATATTGATGAAATTCCAAGGGCTTCCTTGCTTAAAGAATACCTTGAGAGGGGTGTTGACAGGATATACGGACTGAAGATGGACATGTTCATGTACTTCTTTAACCATAAGCTTATCTATGACAAGGAGAGCCGAATGACTAAAGAAGAAGCTAAAGACGGAATATGGTTTGGTACAGCGATGATGCCATACAATCTGCTTAAGCAAACCCCGGTAAGAATCCGTAAGACGCTTATGCGCACGCTTCGCAGAAAACAGGTGTATGATATCATTCCTAATGCAGGATGGCATTTCACCTTTATGGGAGGCTTTAATAAAATAAAACAAAAGCTTGAGGCTTTCTCACATACCGAGTATAATCTCGACAGGATTAAAGATGAATGCTTTATTGAAAACTGCCTTAAAAACGGAAAAGATATTCTTGGCAGGAATATGGAATTTGAGGTTATGTCTTCTATAGACAGCCTTCCCGAATATCTTAAACGTGAAGATGTTCAGCAGAAGTTCTCAGAACATTTTTATAAGTTATAAAAAAAATGCGGGTTATAACCCGCGTTTTTTATTTGATCTTCTCAATAATCGGCATCCAGAAATCCTTCACTTTGCGGTTGTAAAACCTGTGGCAGGCAAAAGGGAGCTTTTTATTGTTCAGCTTATAGGCGATATCCGGTTTCCTGTCCATAGCAAAGCCTACAGCTTCTTTATAATCAGGAATCTTCATTTCGGTAAGTACGGGTGCAACCAGTGAAAAATAAACATCTTCCACATGATGGCTCAGGTCGTTAGGGTTTGCAAGGCAATGTTCTATATTAGCTTTCTGTTCAGATACGATCTTTTGCATAGTAGCAACTTTTCGTAGCGAGAATCCGCCGTTGCCTACCTTAAAGAAGTGTTCCGTTCTCTTTTTCTTCTTTTTGAAGGTGTTGTTTATATTCAGCAGCAATTTAGTGATAGGTGTCTGGCTTGATGCAATCCAGGGCGCGCCTATGTAATCGTAGCCTTTATTGCTCCAGTAGTTCAGCTGGTCATCAAACACAAAAACATCGGTCTGGCATATCAACAGGTTTTCATAATCGCTGAAGCTATTGTAAAACACCTCCGAAAGCATTAGCTTATTGTAGCCTGCAATGCCTTTAAAGTAACTGTCTTCGAACCTGTGTATTGTATAATGTACAGGTGCCAATATGCTGTTTAGCGGAGTAATGTCTAAATGTTCGGGGCAGGCAATCGCAAAAGGATGCTGGTGCAGTATTTTTATAGATCTTTTGAGTGACAGTATTTCGTTCGCGTCAAGATCTGTTTTGTAGATAGGAACTACAACAATCGCTTTTTTCATAATTATGCTTATTGTTTCAGTTTATAGATGCCCAACGCTTTTTTAAGGGATTTGTTGAACAATACCCATTTTACATACAGCTCATTCTTAAAGCTTGTCCATGCCCATTTGCTGTATGGCAGTATCTCTGCTGCTATGATTGCTTTCATGTTGTCAGATACGATGAATTCCTTATTAACGCTTTCCCATGGAATGTTGCCATAGCCGTCAAATTCATTTACCTTGTTCTTTTCGTGTATTATAGACATCCACAATCTCTTTCCTGTAACCTGTTTTACACGGGTTTCTTTCTTCCAGTGGTTATGGTCGTTTGCCCACACTGTTTTTGGGTTGTCGTTCTTTTCGATTAGGCTTATGAACGGGTTAAAGATATGCTCTTTTTTACCCAGCATTATCACGGGTTTTATCTGTAGTGAGTAGCCGTTTATAATGTCTATAGCCATATAATCCTGGCTGCTGAACTGCTTTTGTATTTCGTCTATAAAGTTCTTGCTGATGCAGTCGTCATTATCAATGCGCGACGTGATAAGGTAAGGTTTGTCTGCTGCTTCTGTTGAGATGATCTTACTTATCTCAGGATAGAAGGCAGGCATACCATCAATATAAAAGATCCTGATGTTCGGCTGATTGCCAATGATTGTTTCTATCTTTTGCTTGTAAGCATCAGGGGTTGTGATGTCAAAGTAGATAAGCCAGGTAAAGTTGCGGTTAACCTGTGCTGCAACCGAGGGGAAACAAAAATTCTCAAAAAGCCATAGCCTGTGTTCAAGCCACTCATCGTTAAGCAGGGTTTCGTTGTTTTTGGTAACGTCCCACTTAGGGTTTTTAAGGTTAAAACGGGTAATGAGGTAGTGGTTAAACATGTATCGGCTTATTGTTATAGTGGGTAAAAATAAAGTATTTATTTGAAGTAGGAAATTCAAAATGGTTACTTTTGTATAAAATTGCAATCGCTGAATGAACAAAGTCATACATCCGGAATTTCTTTCGCAGGCTCAGGAAATAACACAGATTATTGAAAATTTTGATACTACAGGCAAACTGTTTGTAGATGGTAAAAGAAATAAGATAAAGCTGTTTGAGCTTGGAAACCTTACCGTGAATGTAAAGTCATTCAAAATTCCGAATTTTATCAATAAGGTTGTATACCGTTTCTTCAGGAAGTCTAAAGCACGACGTTCATATGAGTTTGCCAACATACTTCTTGAAAAAGGTATAGGCACGCCACAGCCCATAGCATATTTTGAAAATCTTGCACCATTTTCGCTACAGGACAGCTATTACATGAGTGAACAGCTTGAAGCCGATCTAACCTTCAGGCAATTGATTGAAATACCGGATTATCCTGATCACGAAAACATATTAAGGCAGTTTACACGTTTTTCTTTTGGACTTCATGAAAAAGGAGTAGAGTTCCTTGACCACACTCCCGGAAATACACTTATAAATAAAACAGGAGAGGGGCAGTATGCTTTCTTTCTGGTCGATCTTAACAGGATGAATTTCCATAATTCAATGTCATTTGAGCAAAGGATAATCAACATGGCAAAACTAACACCTGAGATTCGCCTTGTTGAGGTAATGAGTGATGAATATGCAAAATTGTATGGTAAATCGTATGATGAAGTGCTGAAGCTAATGGTGAAGCAGACACAGTATTTTGCTAATAGATTTCATCGCAAGCGTGCCCTTAAGCAAAAGCTTGGCCTGAAAAAAAAGTAATATATTTGCGCTTCGCGAGTGCCTTAGGTTCTTAGTTACTTAGTGACTAAGGTAAAAACCTCAGAATCTCAGAGCCTAGTACCTAAGCAACTTAAAAAAGAATGAAAGCATCTGTTATAATGAGTACCTATAATGCCGAGGCATGGCTTGAAAAAGTGATATGGGGCTTTAGTGTACAAACCGAAAAGGATTTTGAGATCATTATCGCTGATGATGGCTCGGGTCCTAAAACCAAAGAACTGCTGGACAGGCTTCGTCAGGAAATTGATATGCCATTAGTACACGTTTGGCAGGAAGATAACGGTTTCCAGAAATCTCAGATACTTAATAAAGCCATTATGGCTGCTAACAGCGATTACCTGATCTTTACCGATGGTGACTGTATCCCGAGGGAAGATTTTGTAGCTACACATATCAAGTTCCGTGAGCAGGGGTATTTCCTTTCAGGCGGTTACTTTAAGCTGCCAATGGATATATCGGTTGCGATTAGCAAAGATGATATCGTTTCGCAAAGGTGTTTTGATGTAAAATGGCTTACAAGTATGGGATTGCCGGATAAAAACAAGCTGAAGCTTTCTGCTTCAGGTTTTTTGGCTACTTTACTGAATTTTGTTACTCCCACTAAAGCCACATGGAATGGGCATAACGCTTCAGGCTGGAAAACCGACTTAGTTCATATTAACGGATTTAATCAGGAAATGCAGTATGGAGGTCAGGACAGAGAGCTTGGTGAAAGGCTGTTCAACAAAGGACTTAAGTCAAAACAAATACGCTATAATGCGATATGCGTGCACCTTGACCATAAGCGTGGTTATGTAAATGAGGAGACATGGAAGAAAAACTATGCCATCCGCAAGAATACCCGCGATAATAAAGTCGTTAAGACACCAATAGGTATCGACTCTAATTAATTTCGATATACTTCTTTAATTCAGGAATTATAAGATCCGGAGTAAAGGCTTCATAAAGTTCCAGTGCTTTTGGCTTCATCTCTTTAGGAGAAGTTTCGCCATACAGCTCAGGCTTAAAGTCTTTAAGGTGGACAGATATGGTTGTTGTGCCATCTTCAAAAGAATTCCATGCTTCTTTTTTGATCCATGTAGAGAATATGGTAAAGGTTGGTATGTAAAGCGCTTTTGCCATATTTACCGCTCCTCCCTCATTACCCATCAGTGCATTACAATGATACAGAACCGATAGAAATTCCCTGATCGTTCCCGGGCTGATGTCCATTCTTATCCTTTGTTTTGCAGCTTCACTGCACAGGTTGTAAAGGGCTTCTGCCTCAGCCTGCTGAGAGGGTATATAGTTGAAGATTAGTATGGCATCACTGTTTTGCGTGATGAAATCCAGCAGTTTTGCCATATAGGCAGCAGGGTAAGATTTTATATTCAAGCTTCCCAAAACACTTATCATGTATGTTTTAGTTCCCGCAGGGATGCCTTTATTGTCTAAAAACTGCCTTCCGTACGCTATCTCTTCCTGTGTCAGGTATATTTCAGGCCTGTTGATTAGCGGTAGTTTAGGTTCCAGTACCCTTACGAGCTGCATGCGGTTATCCAATGCAAGCCCGGCGTTAGACAGGGGTATTTTAAGTTCTTCGACCGTGTGAGTGTATACAAAGCTCGAGTACGACTTGTGAAAGCCTATCCTGGTCTTTGCCCTGGAAAAACCTACAATAATGTTGCTTCCCAGTATGCCATAAGCGTCAACCACAATATCATAGTTTTTTTTACGGATGTCAAATACAAATTGCATGAATTTCCATTTGCTGTCCCTGTACTTTTGGTCAAAAAGTATAAGATTATCCATAGCAGGGTTGTTTTCTACCACCGGCTGTGTAAAAGGATAAATAAGATAGTCTAATGTAGAGAACGGATATATGGCTTTTAGATTAGCGCATATTATGCTGCTGGCCAATACATCGCCAATCATTTTTTGCTGGATAACAAGTATTTTAGGGTTATCCTTGTGGTTTGCCATTTCCCTTAGGTATACATACCTCATGTATACGTGGTAGCCAAGTATTCCGGCGATTTCAATGCCTCGTTTCCCGTTAAGGAAGCCAAGCCCTAAAATATAGTATTTAAAAAAACGAAAGGCAGGCCTTACCGAAAGGTGGTATAAGTTAGTTTTAACTCCCTTTTGGTAAAGCTCTTTTGCCTTAAGTTTTGAGTATTGCAGCCTTTTCTCTAAAAAATCCTCCTTACTCTTGAAGGAGTAGTGGTGGATGGATTCTTTCAGGTGGCCGCTTTTACCGTTTATTGATAATGTTTCGTGAACAAGTTTTTCAGAATATTTACATTTCGACTTCCTGAAAAGTCGTATGGCCCTGTCTTTGTTGAAGCTGTTATTGATCATTGGGCGCCCCTTGTAATAAAAGATACGCTTAAACCAAAAGGCAGCTTCTTCAGGCTCGCTATTTACAGTTGCAATGATCTCATCAATACCTTTTTGCGTAACCCTTTCGTCAGCATCAAAAAATACGACCCAGTCGTTTGTAGCAAAGTTCAGGGTGTAGTTCCGCTGTGAAGAAAAATCATCAAATGCCCGCTGGTAAAACTTAACATGCGGGTATTCTTCTTTTATGATTGCAGGGGTATTGTCGGTACTGAAAGAGTCAACCACAATAATCTCATCGGCAAAAGACATATTGTCCAGGTATTGCCTGATATTGTGCTCTTCGTTAAATACAATTGCAAGTGCAGATATTCTGTTTCTGTCGCTCATTAAAAAACTGTTAAACCGCTACATCATATTCGCGCAGGGCATTATTCAGCGAAGTTTTAAGGTCAGTGGACGGCTTGCGTTTACCAATGATAAGCGCACATGGCACCTGGTATTCGCCTGCGGCAAATTTTTTGGTATAGCTTCCTGGTATTACTACACTGCGTGCAGGTACGATACCTTTCATTTCTATGGGTTCATCACCAGTTACGTCAATGATCTTTGTAGATGCGGTAAGGCATACATTAGCACCAAGAACAGCTTCTGTCTCTACGCGAACGCCTTCAACAACGATACATCTTGAACCGATGAATGCGCCGTCTTCGATGATAACCGGGGCTGCCTGAAGCGGCTCCAGTACGCCACCGATACCAACACCACCGCTAAGGTGAACGTTCTTGCCTATTTGTGCACAGCTTCCTACGGTTGCCCATGTGTCAACCATAGTGCCTTCGTCTACATAAGCGCCAATGTTTACATAACTGGGCATAAGGATAACGCCAGATGATATATAGGCACCGTAACGTGCTACTGCATTAGGTACAACGCGGATGCCTTTTTCGGCATAGTTGCGCTTAAGTAGCATTTTATCGTGATATTCAAATATTCCTGCTTCAAGGGTTTCCATTTTCTGGATAGGGAAGTACATAACCACCGCTTTTTTTACCCATTCATTTACCTGCCAGCCACCTTCAATCGGTTCAGCTACACGTAGTTTTCCTGAGTCTAAAAGCTCAATAACTTCGCGAATGGCGTTGGTAGTTGTTTCTTCTTTCAACAGGTCTCTGTTTTCCCAGGCCTGTTCTACAAGGGTTTGTAAATTTTGCATGTCAAATAAGTCGTTTGGGCAAATATAAGTTGGTTTTTTAAGATTGCATAAGTAATCTGATATGCTTTTTCAAACATAATGAATTATCTTTACTAAATCACAAATTTTATTGATGAAAGATAATTTTTCAATACAGGCAAAAGGCTATTCAAAATACCGTCCGTATTATCCGTCGGAGATGATAGCTTATATCGCGTCATTTGCAGAAAACAAACAATCTGCGCTTGATGTGGCAACCGGAAACGGACAGGTAGCAGTAGAGCTCGCAAAGCACTTTAAGCAGGTATATGCTACAGATATCAGCGAAAAACAGCTTGCAAATGCTTTACAAAAAGATAACATTATATATAAGGTAGAGCGCGCTGAGCAAACATCGTTTGCCGACTCACAATTTGACCTTATTACCGTGGCTCAGGCCATACACTGGTTCGACTTTGAGGCGTTTTATAAGGAGGTGCATCGTATTTTGAAACCGGATGGTGTCTTTGCTGTTTTAGGCTATGGATTGTTTACTGTGAATGGTGAGTCGGAGAAACTCCTGAAGCATTTTTATAATGACATCACAGGGCCGTACTGGGATGCCGAGAGGCGTTATCTTGACGAGAATTACACAACGATTCCTTTTCCCTTTGAAGAAGTGGAAGTGAAGCAGTTTACTAACGAATTTACCTGGACGTTTGAACAACTCACCGGCTATCTTGAAACCTGGTCGGCAGTGCAGCACTACATAAAGAAGAACGGCAGCAATCCGGTTGACGTGATTCGTGATGAACTGAAAGAATATTGGGAGAAAGGCGATAAGAAAGTTACTTTTCCTTTACTTTTGAGGATTGGGAAACTAAAAGATTAAAACAATATTGGCCTCACCCATCTAAATCTAAAATTACATGAGAATACTCGCCATAGATTACGGCCTTAAAAGAACGGGCATCGCAGTGACCGACGAAATGCAATTTATCGCCTCGGGGCTTACTACTGTTGAGTCACCAAGAGCCATTGATTTTCTTAAGGATTATTTTACAAAAGAAAAGGTAGAAAGGGTTCTTATAGGCGAGCCAAAGCAGATGAATGGGCTTCCATCACAAAGTGCACCTCTAATTGAAGAATTTATAACAAAATTTACTTTGCAGTTTCCTGATATGCAATTGGAAAGGGTTGATGAGCGCTTTACCAGCAAGATGGCTTTCCAGACAATGATAGATAGTGGGCTTAAAAAGAAGCAACGTCAGGATAAGGGTTTGATTGATGAGATATCGGCAACGATTATGTTACAGGATTATTTATCACGAAAAAAATAAACATTTTTTTTTATGTATTCGTAAAAATTAAATTTAACGCCTATTCCCGTTGATTTAAGATAAAATTTCGAGTTATTCAAAGTAAATTTGCAGTATTCAAATTTACACAATGTCCACAACGATAAATCAGGAACCGGACGTGGTTCTTATTGGCGCAGGTATCATGAGCGCCACTCTTGGCATGTTCTTAAAAGAGCTTATGCCCGAAGTGAAAATTGACATTTACGAAAGGCTTGACGTAGCAGCAGCTGAAAGTTCTGACGCATGGAATAATGCGGGTACTGGACATTCTGCTTTTTGCGAGCTAAACTACACTCCACAGTTGTCTAACGGTACTGTTGAGACTTCTAAAGCGATAAAGATCGCCGAGTGGTTTGAAGTGTCCAAGCAATTTTGGGCTTATCTTATAGAAGAAAAGCGCATCAGTAAACCTGAAGATTTTGTGAGAAGCATTCCACACATGAGCTTCGTGTGGGGACAGGATAACGTAGGCTACCTTAAAAAACGCTTTGAGCTGCTTTCTAAAAATCCTTTGTTCAAAGGAATGGAATATACCGAGGATCATGCTATCCTGAAATCATGGATGCCATTGGTAATGGAAGGCCGCGATAGCAGTGAGGCGCTTGCAGCTACAAACATGCCAATTGGTACTGATGTAAACTTTGGCGAATTAACACGTGACATGTTTGCATGGCTTGCAAAACAGCCCGGCGTGAACATGTACTTTAACCAGGATGTAAGCGGAATAAGGCGTTCAAGAAAGAGCCCTAAATGGAAGCTTAAGATAAAAGATCTTACTACAGGTGATAAAAAGCGTGTGTATGGCAAATTCGTATTCATTGGTGCCGGAGGCGGATCGCTTCACCTGCTTGAAAAGGCCGGTATTCCTGAAGGAGATGGCTTTGGAGGTTTCCCGGTAAGCGGGCAATGGCTGAAATGCATCAACGAAGAAGTAATAGAGAAACACAATGCAAAAGTATACGGAAAAGCATCAGTAGGTGCGCCGCCAATGTCGGTTCCCCATGTTGATACCCGTATGATAAACGGCAAGAAAGAATTATTGTTTGGGCCTTATGCAGGGTTCAGTACTAAATTCCTGAAGCAGGGGTCTTATTTTGACCTTCCTACGTCAATTCGTGCCAATAATATAGCCCCAATGCTTGCGGCAGGTTACCACAATATGTCGCTTACCAAATACCTGATACAGCAGGTTACGCAGTCGCAGGATGACAGGATGGAAGCATTGAGGGAATACCTTCCGGATGCAAAGAAAGAAGACTGGGTGCTTGAAACAGCAGGACAGCGTGTACAGGTTATCAAGAAAGACGAGAAAGAAGGCGGTAAGCTTGAGTTTGGTACCGAAGTGATAAACAGTGCCGACGGTTCGCTTGGAGTGCTTTTAGGAGCTTCTCCTGGTGCAAGTACTGCGGTTTCGATAATGCTTGACCTTATGGAACGTTGCTTCCCGGAACAGATGAAAACCGAAGCATGGGAGCAAAAGCTGAAAACAATGATCCCATCTTACGGTACAGCGCTGAACAACAACCCTGAACTGCTTGTTAAAGTAAGGGAGCATTCTGACAAGATGCTGGGCTTGGAAGCTAAAGTTACGATTTAATCAGCTATATATAATTTGTGAAAGCCATCCTGAAAAGGGTGGCTTTTTTATGATGCATGCCTTGTTAAAAATTTGTTAAATCAACTCAAAATGAGGAAAACCGTAAAGTTTTCAGGTTCTTTATTTATACTATTGTATGCTCTTTTGGGAGAATAATAAAAGGAGCTTTTTCTAAAAAACAGATAAGAGGAATCCAACTAAAATTTTTCAATACTTTACTACTACTCAATCCCAATAAGTAATTATTGGGATTTATTTTTAGGTTTTAACGAACTGCTTGTTGCAGTATTATAATTATTATTGCATTGAAATTTAATTCAATATGAAAAATGTATTTCTTGTTTTCTTGTTTTCTGTTTCTATATCAGGTTTCTGTCAGGCTGAGAAGGATTCGTTAGTGTTGACTGACACGAAGGCTATACTGGATAAGCTGGACCTTATGTTTTACCTTGATCATGTTGCCTCAGAATATGTTAAGATGACTAAAGAGCAACAGAAGGAAAGTGATAAAACCTTTCTTTATTATTTTGAAAATACTATTGTAAAAAATAATCCGTCATCATTAGACCTTGCGGAATTTATAGGATCTGACCATGCCAAATATAATCCTGTTACATGGAAAAATTTTTGTGAAGATGTTCATCAGAAGAATTTGAATGAATTTGTTGCCATGACCGAGAAATACGGCTATCTGTCAAATAAAAGGCTAAACAGATTAAAAGGTGGTAAAGTTTACTCCTTGGTTATTTTTGTTGTAAGGGATGATGCTCAGGATAAAAAGGTAAAACGACTCATAAAGCAGGAGAAAAAAAATGGCAATATGCCTCAAGTGGATTATGATATGTTTAAACTTTTTCTGGAGAGAAAGAAAGTTTTTACGGATTATGATATTGCCAGGTTTGAAAAAAGTGGAGGTAAAATCATAAAAGAAACTCCATAAAGAATATTAAATTATTATTTAGCTTTTCAGCTCCAGTTGGCGTGTTGCTTTAACTATTTTTTCAGATAAGCCGTTAAGCCAAATGAGCTGTTCTATTACGAGATGGGCTTCTTCCATTTTTAACCTGAATTCTTCCTCATCTGTTATATGTACCTCACGAAGTTCGCGGGCACGTATGTTCTTGAGTTCTGTAAAGCGTATGGCAAGTTCTTCGTTATTGCTAAGCGAGGCTTCTTCGGCCTGTGCTTCCATGGCCATTAATGCGATGGCGTGGTTGAGGTTTTTTATAACCGTTTCAACAACTACATTAAAAGCTTCAGATGCTTTGTAGGTCTTGTGCGATTGTATGTAGGTGCCAAGTGATGCCAGCGACGATAACAATGTATGGTTAAGCACAGCCAGCTTGTATACCTGGTTTTGTTGTTTTTGTTTCGATTTGGGTTCCTGTATCATGCGCTGGTACGACGACATAAGGTTACCAAGCTCGACGAAGGCATTTTTTCGCGCCAGCCTGTAAGAAGTGGTTACAGTGCCTTTTTGGTTATAATACAGCGATATTTCGGTTAGGTAATTCCTGTTGGCCTCAATAGATTTTTTAATAAATACCGGCAGATTCATGAATTCCCATGATGGCCACAGCAAATAATTGGCAAAAAACGCTATAGCTGCGCCTACAGCAGTATCGATTATACGGTATTGTATAACATCAGTAATGTCGGGGGTAAGCATACCATACACAAATACTACGTATATAGTTACAAATGTTGCCCCTATGCGGTAGTTGACAGCAGTAAAAGCATAACCCAGCAGCATGCAGACTATAGTTAGCGTAGCAATGATAATGGTATTATGTACTATGCTGAGAACCGCAAATGCAATGATGCCGCCCAGTATGGTACCGGCAATCCTTTGAAAAGAGCGCTGTTTTGTAAGGCCATATCCCGGCCTCATGATCACAACTATGGTAAGGAGTATCCAGTACACATTTTGCAGCGGAAATATGATGCCTATGGCAAAGCCCACTGCAATGCTTAGAGTGATCCTTAGTGAATGCCTGAAAATGGTCGAGGAGAAGCTAAGGTTTTCCTTTAATGTATGCAGGGGATAATATTCGGGTGTAAGAAACTTTTCAAGGTCTTTATCCCTTCCGCCGCCAAGATCTTTAAAATTTATTTTATTGGTAAATGCACGTTCTATGATCTTGATCTTCTCAATTTGCTTTTCGGCATAATGCAGCATGTTAGACAGCATCCATACACCCTCTGAAGCGGCTTCTTTACCCAGCTCTTCTTCATATTCGTTAATTGCTTTTTCCAGTGCTTCAAGATCCTGCGTCAGTTTATGCTTTGGGATGTATTTACTCCTGTTCTCAATAGACTTGGATATTCTTTTGAGTGCCGAAGCAAGATTGTAGGCAAGGTTTTGGTATGTATCAAGTACCTTCGGGTGAGCATTGAACTTTTCGTGAAGTTTACTATGGTCAAAAGAGGTGGATAATCCGAGTTCTAATATCTCCATTAGCGATATAAATACCAAAAGCATCTTGCGGCCACGGTTTGAATTTTGTGTGGCATTGCGGTTGCGCAAAAGTACTTCACGAAGATTTTCGTGGGTAAGGTTGATTTCTACCTGCAGGTGAAGCTGTTTTTCTACAATTTTTGCCCTGTCGGCATCGGCATTCCACAGATCTCCTCTTAATTTCATGTACTTACCCGTAAGCTTCATGCATTCGGCGATTTGAAGTTCGGAATAGCGGTGCGGACTCAGATAGTTGAATGTTACTGATATAAATGTGTATAATAATCCCCCTGCAAGTATGTATAGGGCATACTGTATCATTTCCCATCCGGTATGTATGTGTCCGGTTGCTAATGCTATGGCAAGAAGTCCTGAAAAAGAGACCATAGTGGCCCTTTGCCCATAAACTGATATCATAGACATTAAAAATACCAGGGCAAGCGTTGTTGGGAAAAAAATATAAGGATAGGGATGCAGCAGGTTTACGGCAAGCATACAGGCCGGTACAATGAATGATGCTGTAAGGAGGCCTTTGGTGCGGTGTAGAAGATTGCTAGGTATATCGGCAGGATAGGTTAAAAATGCACCCAGTGCAATGGCAAACCCTACTTCGAAATAACCATACTGTGATAGTATAATTACAGGTGCAGCTGCAGCAACCGTAACAATTATGGCTTTGGTAAAATTAGTGCTGTCGGTAAAATTTCGGATCCTCTGAAGCATATAGTGAAGCTGAAATGTAAAGGTAATGAATGCTGAAATCATTCTGTGTTTCATAATGTGATTTCTCACAAAATTTTAGCATTTTCACAGGCAATGGCAAATCATTTTAATTTATTACTTTTGCGGTCTGAAAACTGCGGTTTATATGCTGCAAAAATTTAAAGTAACGCGATTATGATATTACCAATTGTAGGATATGGCGACCCGGTACTAAGGAAAAAAGGAGAAGAGATCAGCAAAGATCATCCTGGCCTTAATGAGGTTATCGCCAATATGTATGAAACGATGTATAATGCTTATGGGGTGGGCCTTGCTGCACCTCAGGTAGGTCTTTCTATTCGCCTGTTTATTGTTGATACCGAGCCTTTCAGTGACGATGACGAACTTTCTAAAGAAGAGCAGGAACTGTTGAAAGGATTTAAGAAAACATTCATTAACCCTGTTATCCTTAAGGAAGAGGGCGAAGAATGGGGCTTTAATGAAGGCTGCCTTAGTATTCCTGAAGTGCGCGAAGATGTATACCGCCACGAAAGAATTACTATAGAATACTACGATGAGGCTTTTGAAAAGCATACCGATGTATTTGACGGGCTAATTGCAAGGGTGATTCAGCATGAGTATGACCACATTGAAGGAATATTGTTTACAGACAAAATATCTTCCCTTAAAAAAACGTTGATAAAAAAGAAACTACAGAATATAATGGAGGGCAAAACAAGACCGGATTATAAAATGAAATTTGTTGCCAAAAAAGGCAGATAATTTTTGTTTTTTACCCCAAAGATTAGATATTTGCCTTCCCTTTAAAAAAATAATACAATGAGCATCGAGAAAATATTATCTATTTCCGGAAAACCGGGATTATACGAGCTGAAATTACAAACACGTACAGGCTTTGTAGCTGAGTCACTTACAGACGGAAAGAAAGTAACGGTTGGCCTTAGAAGCAATGTTAGCCTTCTTTCTGAAATATCTGTTTATACCTATGATGGAGAAGTTCGTCTTTCGGAAGTATTCAGCGCTATAGCTGCTAAAGAAGATAATGGCCCTTCATTATCTCACAAAGAGGATAATGCTAAACTTGAAAAATATTTCAGGGAAGTGCTTCCTGCGTTTGACGAGGACAGGGTATATGCTTCTGACATCAAAAAGATACTTAACTGGTATAACATGCTTCAGGCAAAAGGACTTGTTTCTAAAGAGGCACCGGTAGCAGCTGAAGTTCCTGCTGCTGCAGAGGAAGTGAAAACTGAAGAATAGTTTATACTATCATAATAATACTATCCTGCCTTTTGAAAACAGAAGGCAGGATTTTTTATTTTTACAAAAAAAATATATGAACACACGCCAACAACAACTCGATGCCTTTAACCGCCTGTTAGACATCATGGATGACCTTCGTGAAAAATGCCCCTGGGATAAAAAGCAGACATTGCAATCCCTTCGCCATCTTACTATTGAAGAAACCTATGAATTGGGCGATGCCATTCTTGATAATAACCTGCAGGAAATAAAGAAAGAGCTTGGCGATATATTGCTTCATATTGTTTTTTATGCCAAAATAGGTAGTGAAACCGGCGATTTTGATATGGCTGATGTGGCTAATGAAATTTGCGAAAAGCTGATTCACCGCCATCCGCATATTTATGGCGATGTAGTTGTGGCTGATGAAGAAGAGGTGAAACAAAACTGGGAAAAGCTGAAGTTGAAAGAAGGCAAAAAATCGGTTTTGGAAGGTGTGCCTAAAAGCCTGCCCGCATTAGTTAAGGCGAGCCGTATACAAGATAAAGCTAAAGGAGTAGGTTTTGACTGGGAAGAGCCGCACCAGGTTTGGGATAAGGTTCAGGAAGAGATAAAAGAATTTCAGGAAGAAGTAAAAAATGGCGATCAGGATAAGATTGAAGCCGAATTTGGCGATGTGTTGTTTTCCATGATCAACTATGCCCGCTTCTTGAATGTTAACCCTGAAGATGCACTGGAGCGCACAAACAAGAAATTCATTAAACGTTTCATGTACCTTGAAAGCAAAGCATCTGAACTAGGCAAACCTTTGGCCGACATGACTCTTGCCGAAATGGACGTTTTTTGGAACGAAGCAAAAAAACTATAATCACTTTTACTTACTATATGAATAAATTTCTGGTCCTGCTGTTATTTACAGGCGTTTGTTTTGGGCAAAAGACCATCGTGGCCGACTTACAGCTGCGTATTAATCCTGCGGCTGCTGAAGAGTTGTACTACAGTTTTGCCGAAGGCGACAGAGTATTGCTGACTGTTGAAGAGTCTAATGGCAATACGATAGATGAGGTTGCAGTAATAGAATATCCTGAGACCTATAAATATAAAGGGCATGAGGTTAAAAAAGAAAAGAACCGCGAATTTATAATTGGGAGAAATTCGGTTTATAAATTCAGGATTAGCAACACAGCTAAAGAAGCAAGGCTTTGTAATATAAAGATTCAGCGTGTGCCGGCATCAAAAAAGACAGAAGGCTATGCTACGTCGGTAAAGTGGGTTACTGTTCAGGATACAAGCTGGAGTTCTCTTACTAAAGATGTAGTGGTGGGTTATGATAGCTTAAAGGTGCAAAAAACACGTAGAGTAGCCTACTATGAGAAAAAATATGAAGAGGTAGTTATCGACAAGAACCAAAGGGTTGAATCTAAAACCACATTAGGCGAAACCAGGACTACGGTATCTTTTGCTTTGCCCGAAAATTACATGACCAGGGATGAAACCAAAAAAGTGGTTGCCTGGGCATATTGGGTAGGGGTAGGTAAGGAGAGTAATGAGTACTGGAACCAGAACCGCAAGATGATTGTTGATGCTGTCAAAGGAGCGGCAAGTTATTTCTCTACTCCTTTGGGTGGGATAGCGGCAGGTGCTTTGACCAATCTTGCGCTGCCCTCAAATGGGGAAGATGTAGCGTATGTTTTGCTGAATGAGCAGAATACTAAATTGCTGTTTCAGGATAAAACTTATAAATCTCTTGATAACGGCAAAGGAATAGCTGCTTATAAACGTTTTACTGAGGCTGCAATGCTTCAGGGGAAGTTAAATATGGTTCTTATGAACGATAATTATGTGCAACCCATAGATGTGAATGTTAAGGTGTCGGCAATCATGGAACATATAAAATATAAAGATGAAAAATTTAATGATTTAACAATCATACCCCGTTATGAGAAAAGAATTGTTAAAGAGCCAACGATAATCAGTACTAAAATTCCGGTATCCTTGGATTGGAAACAGAAAGGCTAATTATTACTTTTTTAACTACTTAGTCGTTTTTTAAGTTAAAATTTAAGTTAAAAAGCTAAATACGCTCTAAATAGAGTTGTATTTAGCTTTTTTTGTTATAAAAATTAAAAAATCATAATTTTTTGTAAAATAATGTATTTAATTCTTAATTTTCTAAAAATTATCTTAACCTAAATTTAACTACATGTTTAAAAAATTACTTAATGGTTATTCCTGCTTATTGGCGGTCCTGTCGGTCACGGCGGTCACGGCTCAGGAGTACCAGCAAATGCCCATTTTGTCGGGTCTTAACGCCGACGTTATTGCAAATGGCGTGGGGCCAGCCCAAGCTTCAACGAGCATTGATATTGATGGCGTAAGCTTTAATTATGTATCAACAGACTATAAGCTTACAAGTACCAGTACAGCCCTTACTTATGGGGTACCTGCTAATGGCCTTATAAATTCTGCCGTTACAAGCGGATTAAGCTATCAATTAGCTCCTTTGTCAGGAAATAACTCATTGCGACTGGCTACAGCTACAACAACAACCGGAACTATTACTTTTGCAACTCCTATACCGGTTGTTACATTATATATGCTTGGTGTTACAGGCAGTGGCTCTGGAACAGTTAATGCTATTGTAAACTTTACCGATGGTACTAACCAGCCTTTTAGTAATTTAGTTGTTTCCGATTGGTTTGGAGGCACAAATGCTGCAATACAAGGGATTGGACGAATCGGGAGGTTTAATGATGTTCTTGAACCGAATTCCACAAATCCAAGGATGTACCAGATCACGATGACATTATTAGCTGCTAACCAACCTAAACTTGTCCAAAGCGTACAGATAACTAAAACGCCATCTACTGGAATTGAGGCAGTAAACATCTTCGCTTTCTCTGCTGACAGGTATGTGAGCTGTAAATCACCACTTAATATTACAGCAGTGTCAACTATGGCAGGTGGAAACTTTAGCTGGACAGCTCCTACACCGGCACCGGCATCAGGTTATGAGTATTATATAACATCTTCTGCAACACCTCCAACTGAGACTACTACTCCTACAGGTACTGTTGCTGCGGGTACAACTACTCTTTCTTTAACAAATCTTGTTGCAGGACAGTCCTATTATTTTTGGCTAAGGACAAATTGTGGTGGAACGGATAAGGGGCTTTGGAAAATGAAAGCCTTTACGGCAGGACAGATAAGCACTACTTTTACTACTGGTGACATATCTACATCTTATGATACGGCACCTACGGCAACTTCGGCTACAACATGTCCTGGTACATTATCAGTTACTGTACCACCGGGATATAAAATTGCTTCTGTTGCAACGAACTATACCATGACAGCAGCCAGTACAGGCCAGCAGTCTCAACAGCGCTCTCTTTTGTATTGTACTACTAACAGTCTTGGCGAAGCGGCTGTAACCGCTGGGCCTGCTGTAAATTCAACGGGAGTTGCTACATACAACCGTTCTGGTTTAACATTTGCCAATAACCTTACCGGTACAGTTAATTTTGAACTTAGAGCATGGAGAACAACCGGTGCAACACCTGTATGTGCAACAAACCTTAATAAGGTAACGAACAATAGCTGGACCGTAACTGTTACTTATGAATTAGGGACATGTACTACTCCGGCAGCTCCTACAGTGAATAACCAGTCACTATGTCCGGGCTCAACAGTTGCCGATTTACAGTACAACGGTATAACAGGTGCTATTTATAAATGGTATGATGCGCCAACAGCAGGAAATTTATTACCGACGAGTACGGTTCTTGCTAATGGTAACTATTATGTTACTCAAACTATAGGTACTTGCGAAAGCCCAAGATCAGCTGCTCTTACAGTTACACTAGCTCCAACACCTTTACCTACAGCAGTTCCTCAAACATTCTGTAATGGGGCTATGGTTTCAGGCCTGGCTACTACCAGCGGTGTAAACATTAAATGGTATGCTGCTGCAACTGGCGGTACTCCGCTTGCGCCAACTGTACTTTTAGTACACGGCGATTATTTTGTAACTCAAACAGTAAGTGGTTGCGAAAGTGCAAGGGCTACTGTAGCTATAACAGTAAATACAACACCTCCTCCTGTAACACCAACAGTACAAACTTTTTGTGCAGGATCTAACAGTACTGTGGCTAACCTTCAGGCTACCGCAGTAACAGGAGCGACAATAAAATGGTACAATTCAAATACTTCAACAACACAATTGCTTTCAACTGCGCCTTTAGGGACAGGTCTTTATTATGTATCGCAGGTATTAGGCGTTTGTGAAGGAGTAAGAGTAGAGGTACAGGTTGCAGTGGCTACAATTGTACCACCAACTATTGATACTAATCCAATGGAATTATGTACGGGTGCTACTGTTGCTGACTTACATGCCAGCGGAAGTGATCTGGCTACATTTAAATGGTTTGCTACTCAAGACAGTACTACACCACTAACACCTGAAATTCCTGTGGTTGCAGGTACTTATTATGTGACTCAGACTATATCTTCATGTGAAAGCGGTAAAGCAGCTGTGCAGGTTACTTTGCTGGATGTAGCTGCACCAGAAGTAGCTGATCAGCAATTATGTGCAGGTTCTACTGTTGCTAATCTTCAAGCTACCGCTATTGCCGGTGGAACTATAAAATGGTATGACTCGGAAACAAGTGGAACAGCTCTTTTGGCGTCTGCGGTTTTGGTTTCAGGTACCTACTATGCTTCTCAAAAAGTAAATGACTGTGAAAGTGACAGAGATACTGTTGTTGTTACGGTTAATGAAACCCTAAATGCCCCTGTTATATCAAATCAGGCTATTTGTACAGGCTCACAACTTTCTGATATACCTGTAGAGGCAGTTGAAGGAGCAACTTTAAGATGGTATGCTAACAACGGAACTGCAACACAGCTTCCACCTACTACTGCTGCAGTTTCAGGGACTACATATTTTGTATCACAGGTATTGGGTACTTGTGAAAGTGCAAGAACATCTGTTACTGTTACCTTTACATTTATTGAAGCTCCAACAACTCAAAGCTTAACAGTTTGCCAGGGCACAACCTTTGCAGAGCTTGAAGCAACAGGTGTAGAAGGTGCTTCATTTAATTGGTATGCTACTATGAACGATACAACTCCGCTTGCGAGTACAACGGTAGTAACAGCCGGAACTTTTTATCTGTCTCAGATTGTCAATGGTTGTGAAAGTGTAATGGCTCCAGTAGCTGTTTCGCTTATCATTACAGCTGCGCCGGCTCCAATTGCTCAGCAATTATTCTGTGGTAGCGCAATTGTATCTGACCTGAATGCAGGTGCAACAGAAACGTATCAGGTGAACTGGTATTCTCCTTCGGGCAGTCTTATGGGTGAAGGCGATGCATTAATTACAGGAAATTATACCGTTTCACAAACTGCAAATGGCTGTGAAAGCCAGGCTAAGCCGGTTTCTGTAATTGTTACTACGCAACCGGATGAGCCTGTGGGTGAAGCAGAACAGGATTTTACAGCAGGAGAAACTGTTGCAGATCTTGAGCTTGAATTCTTTACAGGAGTAACTGTAAGCTGGTATTTCCTTAATGAGGATGCTTGGGTTAGTATCCCTGAAAGTACACCGCTGATTGATGGTGGTGTATATGGAGTTAAGCAAAGTATAGGAGAATGCGAAAGCGATATCAAGTCTATTGCGGTAAACATTGTGTTGAGCAGAGAAGATTTTGAGCTTTCTAAAATTAAAATCTATCCTAACCCAACTACAGATGTAC
Source organism: Flavobacterium hauense (assembly GCF_054457175.1). NCBI lineage: Bacteria > Pseudomonadati > Bacteroidota > Flavobacteriia > Flavobacteriales > Flavobacteriaceae > Flavobacterium > Flavobacterium hauense. The sequence continues at coordinate 70,021 of NZ_JBTKVX010000013.1, read as the reverse complement.
TTAACTTAGATGCTAAAGACGCACTATCTCAAATTGTTATTATCAACCTTCTTGGGCAGCGTGTTTTAGAAAAACAAGTAAATGCAAACTCTGCACAAATCAGTATTGCTAACCTGCCTCAGGCTACTTATATACTTCAGGTATATGGAGCTAACGGTGGTACGGCAACTTTCAAAATTGTAAAACAGTAACAGAGTAATAGTTTTTAGTTCATAAGAGGGGTTCGGCTATTGGTTGCCGGCCCCTCTTTTTTATGAGCTATATTTGAATTCTGTTTTAGTATGATATTTGAAGAGAGACACCTATATGAAACAATTCCTTAAATATTTTCTTTTCTACTTAGTGATTTTTTGGCTTGTGCTGTACTTTCTGACAATAAAAGAAGGGATGGCTAACTATGGTATTACAAACTACTTTCAGGGTATTCCAAAAAGTTTTGAATATTATTTTATTTGGGTTCTTCCCTATTGGTGGTTGGTATTGATATTTGCTTCAGCGTTATCTGGAATTATTACGTTGCTAATTGTAAAATTGATGAGAAAATAAAGTGTAAAATAGCATAATAAAAAAGCCGACTGTATAGCCGGCTTTTTTTATGTATGAATTAGAAAATTATTCTTTTCCTTCCTGTTGCTGTTTTTTAAGCTCCCTGATTTGCTTAAGCTTGTCTTTCCACGTTTTAAGCTCCTCTTTATGGCGTTCAATACTTTTTTGGACTTCCTTTACAAAAGGATTATCGCCTTTGGCGTTAGAGATGAACTGGATATTGTTTTCCAACTGGAAAATTTCTCCCTGAACTTCGTCAATCTTACGCATAATGAAAAGCTGCTCGTTTTCCAGTCTTCGGGTGTCATCACCTCCAGAAAGCTGCTCTAAGCGATTGCTGAAGCGTACCATTTCCGTTTCTTTCTTAGACAGGCTAAGTTTGTCAAAAAGGGCATCAAGTATCTTGTTGAATTTACCTTCAATATGCCTTCTTGCCTGAGGTACACGGCCTAAACCTTTCCAGTTCTCAATATGTTTCTTGATTGCATCAAGGTCGGTTTTATGGTCTCCGGTAAGTGCAAATTCTTTAAGGTTGTCAAGGTATTCTTTTTTCTTTTCAAAAGCTTCAAGTTCGTCTTGGTTAGCCTCGTTGCGTTGTGCATGAAGCCTGTCGAAGTAGTGGTTGCATGCCGCCTTGAATTCTTTCCATACAGTATCAGAATATTTCCTTGGTACATGCCCAATGGTTTTCCATTCGTCCTGTATTTGTTTCATGATTACAGTAGTAGCTGCAAAATCTTCACTATCCTGTAGTGATTTTGCTTTTTCTACCAATGCCTGTTTTCTATTCAGGTTGTCCTGCTGGTCTTTTTTAATGTCTTTGTAAAAAGAGTTCTTTACTGTATTAAAGTTCCTTACAGCGCCTTTAAAAGTGGCCCAGGTGTCTTCGTTTACCTCTAAAGGAACTTTGCCGGCTTTAAAGAATTGATCTCTTAAAGCTTCGATACGGTCTATCTGACCCTGCCATGCATTATGTGCACTTATTTTTTCTTCAGATATAGCGTTTATCTGAGCAATGATCTCTTTCTTTTTAGCAAGGTTTTCTTCTTCAAGCTCCCTGCTTTTAGCTACAAGAGTTTCTCGTTTATCATGAAGCTGCTTTGTCAGCTCACTGAATCGGATCCAGATCTCTTCGCGGTGGTCTCTCGATACCGGCCCGATCTCTTCTTTCCATATCTTGTGAAGTGCCTGAAGCTCACGGAATGCTTTGTTGATGTCTTCTTCTTTTACAAGCTCTTCAACACGTGCTATGATTTTTTGCTTTTGCTCAAGATTATGTTTAAAGTCCATATCCCTGGCTTCCCTGTCAAGGTGCAGGTGGTCATAAAAACGCTCTATATGAAAGTGGAAGTTATTCCAAACGTGGTTGTATTTGTCTCTTGGAATAGGTCCTGCATTTTTCCAGCGCTCACGAAGATCGCTTACATGCTTAAGTGCATCTTTGATGTTTTCTCCGCCTTCGGCAACACTTTTTAGTTCTTCAATAATTGCCAGCCTGTTGTCAAGGTTTCCTTTAAGGTCTGTCTGTAATTTTTTGAAATGAACATTTTTCCTGTCCCTGTATTGGTTGTAAAGGGTGTCAAATTTTGTTTTAAGAGGGAAGTGGTATTCAAATTCAGAAGTGTCGCCATTGTTTTCGTGGCTGTACTCGTCTTTTTTCTCCTCTATAAAGTGATTGTATTTTGAATAGAATTCTTTTCTTATTTCTTCAATATGGTCTTTAACCGCCATTACTTTATCCATGGCTACTAACTTCTCAAGTTCAGCAGCAAGCTCATCCATAGATAGCTCTTCATAGTTTTTCATGGGAATGTCATGCCCTTCAAGATGTGAATCATCTTCACCTTCTTCGGCATTCCTTTCGGCTATCGACTCAACGGCAGACAGTTGTTTTTCTTCAGCAGGAATTTCAGCTGTCTCTGCTGCGATTTCATCGGCTTTACCGGCATCGGCAACTACTTCAGGAGTAATTGCTTCTGTTACTTCATCTTCAGGCTCATCGGCTACTTTTGCAGCCTCTAGCAGTTCTTTTGGTGCAAAAGGCAGTTGACCTTCAGTTTCATGTACAACCGGAATATCACGGTCTTCAACGTTTTCGTTCTCAGCGTTGTAATCGGTTTGTAAAGTACCGTTTACTTCGTTTAATTGCTCTCCATCTGCTTCTTGCAGGTTATCATTCTTTTCTTCTAACATCGTGAAAAATGCTTAAGTGATTAATTGCTTTAATGCCGAAAGATACTAAAGCCAGTTTGAAATTCAAAGAAAAACCTTAATTTCTGAATATTTCGATATTTTTTTTAAGTATAAGCAGTGATTTATTGAAAAAGCTGCATTATTTTTTATTCCAAAGCTTCCATGCCTTTTCTGCCTGGTGCACCAGCATCTGATATCCGTTCGACACAGCAGCGCCATTTTGAGCGGCACGTTTCATAAATTCTGTCTCTTCAGGATTGTATACAAGGTCAAATGCCAGGTGATTTTTGGTAAAAAAACTATAATCGATAGGCGGGCATTCTTTCATGTTCGGGAAAGTGCCCAGCGGCGTGGTATTGATGATTATTTGGTAGTCGTCAAACACTTCTTTGTTCAGATCTTCGTAAGCATAGATCACATCGGTTGCTATTCGCGAAACAAAATCGTATTCTATCTTCATTCTTCTAAGTGCATAGGCAATAGCTTTAGATGCGCCGCCTGTACCAAGTATCAGCGCTTTTTTATGATGCGGCATAAGTAGTGGTTCTAATGCCTTTCGAAAGCCATAATGGTCTGTATTATAGCCTTTAGTGCCTTTTTTTGAAATGATTATAGTGTTTACTGCCCCAATTATTGCTGCATTTTTAGAAACGCTATCAAGTAGTGGTAGTACTTCTTCCTTATAGGGTATGGTAACATTAAGGCCTTTCAGCCTCTTTGTGTTTTCTATTATTTCAGACAATTGTGATATGTGCTCAATATCAAAGTTGGTATAGGTGTAATTATCCAGTCCGGCTTTCTCAAACTTAGATGCGAAATAGCCGGCAGAGAAGGAGTAACTTATATTGCGGCCTACAAGGCCAAAACGTTTAGATTTCATTTAAATAATGATATGGTCGGTCATTTGTAAAAATAGAAAAACCTGATTAACCAACGGCTATAATCAGGTTACTTTTTTAAAAGAGTATGTGTTAAATGCTTATTGTCAGGGGGAGGTGAATTGGCGATTTTACAGCGATACCTTTTTTTGTGGCTGGTGTCCATTTTGGTGAGAGCTTCAGTGCTTTTAAGATTTCGTTGTTGAGATCAGGAAAATCGATATTACGCATAATTTTTGCATCAGATACGGTTCCGTCTTTCTCAACTTGCAGGGTTACGTAGATCCTGCTTTTTTTTACTTTGCCGTTTGCTTTAGTTTTATCCAGCTTTTTGTTAAGATAACTTTCAAATCCTTTTACGCCTCCATCCGGATATTGTGGATATACAATTGCGTCTTTATCCTGGTCGATGGTTGCATCGCATCCTTTTACGATTTGGTTTTCTTTTTTTGCCTGTGCGTTTACATTTATCGTAAACAACAGTAATATAATTAGATAAGTTGCTGCTTTCATAGTTGTAAAAATAAAAAAAACCTGATTAACTCAAGGTTATAATCAGGCTAATATTTTTATTTCTACAGGTATAATCTAATGCTGTTTTTCGTTTAAGGTATTCATGTCTTCTAAATTCACAATAAAAGGCAGCATGTAACTGGTTCTCACGGGTAGATTGTTTTGTTCACCGGGTTTCCATTTAGGAGATAACTTTAATACCCTTATTATTTCTTCACCAATACCATAACCGGGGTCCTTTACTAATTTTATAGTACTAAGGCTGCCATCTTTTTCGATTATAAAAGTTATATAGACCTTTATCTTTTCTAAGCCGTCTTCGGTAGTTGGTATATTGAATTTAGATCCAATAAATTTAGCAAAAGCAGTCATGCCTCCCGGAAATTCGGGTTTTATCTGAAGACCGGCAGTACTGTAAATATCATCGTTACCAGAAGCTTCAACATCTTTGTTGTCAGTGATTATAATGTTTGCTTTATTTTCTGATTTTTCTGTGGTCTGGGCATGGCTGTTCAGTGCAATAGCTAATACGGGTATAGTAAGGGTTAATTTCATGGGATAAAAATAAAAAAGCCTGACTATGTATATATAGTCAGGCTCATTATATTAAAGTAAAATTATTTATTTTTTTGCTCTTGCTTTTTAATCGCATCCTGCACAATGTCAGAATACCATATCGCAGGAAAATACTCCTCAATCAGCGTATGATGCTTAAAGCCTAATCTTAAGCCGTTGCTTAAATGGAATACCGCTTTGTCTTCTTCCTGCTGCATGAAATACAATGCTGCAAGGCGATATTCGATCTCATACTCTTCAGGAAAATACTCCGTCGCATCAAGCAAAGCTTTTATTGCAGTTTCATATTCGCCAAGTGTTACAAGCGTATCTGTCCAGAACAACCATGTGTCCAGCTGGTAATCGCCAAATTCTACGGCTTTGCGGTAACCCTCTTCAGCCTCTTCGTGAAAGCTCAGTGCTTTGTTGATGATAGCATAGCGTTTCCAGTACAGTTTATTCTCGTTGTCAATACCAATCGCCTTATTTACATAATAAAGGGCTTTTTGGTAGTTTTTACGACGAATGTAAAAATCGGTTATCGCTATCCATGCTTTGTCCAGCAACGGATCTTCGTGAACGGTCTTAAGGTAAAAGTTAAGTGCCTGCTCAAAATTGCCTAAACGCTCGTAGCATTTACCTACGCGCAATAGCGCAAAAGAGGTAGGGTCGTCCAGCTCCATGGTTGCATTATAGCCTTCGATAGCCTCTTCATAACGTTTCAGCTTTTCAAGGGTTTTTGCTTTTTCAAGGAAAGCTCCAAGGAAACTGTCGTCAATAAGAGTGGCATAGTCAAAAGCACGTAATGCTCCTTCATAATCTTTTATAGCATAATACTGACGGCCTAATTGATGCCATGCAACTTCACTGTACGGATTTTTGTCAATAAAGCCGTTCAGGAAATCTATAGCTTCAAGGTTCTGGTCAAGGAAGTCAAAACAATATACTACATTATATAGGGCAGAGTGGTCTTCGGTATCTTCTTCAAGGCATTTGATGAAGTTATCCCTTGCCAGCTCTAAATTATCCATAAAGAGGTATTCCATTCCAATAAGAGAATACACATCGGCAAAATCATCAGTATACTTTAGGGCAGTCTGCAAAAGCTCTACGGCTTTATCGTGCTGATCCCTTTTAGAATAAATGTTAGCTTTCTGGATGTATATTTCTTCGTTTGTAGGTTCAATAGCGTATAGGTCATTCAATAGTCTTTCGGCAATATCGAGCTTATCATCAAATACCAAAAGCTCAACCTGTACTAATTTTAAGCCTGTTGACCTGGGATGTTGTTCCAGGCCTAATTTTAAGGCCTTTTTAGCCAAATTGATTTTTCCGGTGTCGAGGTAATGAAGAATGATGTCTTCAAACTCTTCGGAGTCAAAGAAAAGAACCTTGTTGGTTTTCAACATCGATTCAAACTTTGATAAGGATAAACTGTAATCTTCTTCTTCGTGGCTCAAATTCATACTCCTATTGTTTAAAATTATCCTTATTAAAGTTACGAAATGTAAACCCCAAAAGGAAATAATTTATAATTCTTTTGAACAATTTAATTAACAAATTTTATTGTTAATTATTGTTTTGTTCGGCAAGAATCTCATTCATAACTTCAATAATAATGCCACATCCTTCTACAATCTCTTCTTCGGTAACCGTAAGGGGAGGAGTTATCCTGATTGCGCAGCCTTCAAACAGCAGCCAAAATAAAATAAGACCTTTTTCCTGGCAACGAAGTATCACTTTGTTAGTGATATCGGCGCTTTCGGTCATAGGGGCAAGCATCAGGCCTTCTCCGCGTATTTCTTTAATAAGCGGATGTACTAATAGTTTTCTGAATAGTTTTTCTTTTTCAAGCGCCTGCGCCATTATGTCAGTTTCGGTTAGTTCCTGTAAGGTTGCTAAACAGGCAGCAGCAATTACGGGGTGTCCACCAAAGGTGGTTATATGTCCCAGTTTCGGGTCATGGCTCAGCAGATCCATCATCTTTTCATTGGCAGTAAAGGCACCAACAGGCATTCCTCCGCCCATTCCTTTGCCCATTATAACTACGTCGGGAACAACATCATAGTTTTGGAAACCAAATAATTTGCCTGTACGGCCAAAACCCGGCTGTATTTCGTCAAGTATCATTATGGCGCCCACTTCGTCGCAACGTTGCCTTACTTTTTTCAGGAAGTCATTGTGAGGCTGTATAAAGCCTGCACCTCCCTGAATTGTCTCCAGGATAATACCGGCTGTTTTGGTCGTTATCTTTTCGAGGTCTTCTTCGTTGTTGAAAGTAATAAAGTCTACATCCGGTATTAGCGGACGGAATATCTGCTTGCGCTCTTCAAAGCCCATGACGCTCATGGAGCCCATGGTATTGCCGTGATAAGCATTAAAGCAAGAGATAAGCTGGCTGCGCCCAGTTACCCTACGGGCAAGTTTTAAAGCACCTTCAGTAGCTTCTGTACCTGAGTTGACCAGATAGGTCTTATTAAGTTGAGGAGGCATGTGCTCTGCTAATAGTCTGCATAATTCTACTGCAGGGTGCTGGGCATATTCGCCATAGACCATAACATGGCTGTATTTATTCAGCTGGTTTATGATATACTCATTTACCCTTGGGTGCTGATGTCCAAGCGTTGTAGCCGAAACACCTGCTACAAAGTCAAGATAAGCCTTGTTATTGGTGTCATATATATAAGAGCCCTTAGCGTGAGAAACTTCCATTCCTAGTGGATAGGGGGATGTTTGTGCCTGGTATTTTAAAAAGTCGTTAAGCATTGTGTGTGTATTCCATATTGAGATTTTCGATTTTGCTTCGCTCCAGATGGTACAGCTATTTCGTTAATCTCGATAGTATTATTTTTTTTGTTCAATAGGAGCCTCCGGTTTAGGCTTTGGCTGCGGATTGTTCTTATCGTATTCGAGCGTCTTCTTTAGCGGCTCCATAGGAGTGTCCTCCACTTTTTTATCAGAAGTGCTTTTGTTTACGATCTTATCATGCAGGTCTTTTTCTTCCTGCGGAAAAATATCATCCTTAGTAAGTATCATCTCATCGCCCCGCCATACAAATCCCCTGAATTTCCGGACACTTTCAGGAAACTCTGAATCAGGATATGTTTCGCTTTCAGTTTTTTGGTATAGCACAAATGTTGTGATCTTATTATCAACAATGTCCAGATGTATGCGGCTGCCTTTTCCTTTGTCGATGCCAAAGAGCTCCAATTTATCATACATATATACGATCTTTTCGGCATTGCCTATCAGGTCTACCTCATAGAGTTTGTTATCCCTGAATTTTCCGTACAAATTCTTTCCTTTTACCTGATTGTATCCGGTGCCAATGGTGTCTTTTTGTATAATAAATGCGTTGCCAAGTACTTTAAGGGAGTCTAACTGTTCAGTTTTACTGTTTGAAATAAGATGTATCCTGTCTCCGGTAAGCTGGCTGTCTCCATTCCATACTACCGGATTCTTTATCATCTGCGTAAGCCCTTTCTTTTCGTCAGAGTGAATGGAATCACATTTGCCGCTCATGTCAACTTTGTAAAAACGGGCATTGTTATAACCTCTCACAACCCTTTCGCCGGGTTTACCGGTCACAACCATAAATTTAGCATGGGTGTAAAGGGTGTCTTTTTCTACCAGCGTTTTCGCGACAGCATGTTTGGTCATAACCAGTGAATCTCCCAAGGGCTTTCGGTATATTTCGGCATAGTGGCCTTCCAGTATATACTTATTTACGGTGTCTTTTACACGTACATTGTTGGTACCCGATGAATAGTTTCTTTGTTTGTCATAATAGAGTTTATCTCCCCGAATGACCTGCGTGTCATGTTTTATGTAAGAGTTCGTGAGCAGTTCTGCCTGATTTTTCTTGGTGTCATAGAAACCCTTTTCAGTGTAGATGAAATCCTCCTTGCTGGTAATTGTCGACGGGCCAAATACATAGGAATGTCCCGAATTGGTGTAGTAATCCAAATGGTTAGACTTCAGTACATGTTTGGGATTAGTAAGCGTTACCGCTGTCCTGAATTCGTATTTTTTCTGTCCGGCTATATATCTTCCTGATTTGCTCTTGAGTGTATTTTCGCCATTTACAATTGTTCCGTAAGAGTTGTAATATGCCTGCTGGATGCTCCTGTCAAAATTAATGGTATCCGTTGTAAGCCTCATGTCAGGAGAGCGCATCAATACGTCTCCGGTAGCATAGGCAAACTTTTTATTACCGTTATATTCAGCATAGCGGCTGTCCATGAACAGGGTGTCGCCCTGATTCATCTTAACATCCCCAAAAAGCTTGATGTAGTTTTCTTTAGTGAAATGATATGCTTTGTGGCAGGTCATCCTGATCCCGTCGTGCAGCACCACTACATTTCCTGAAAGCACAATGGCTCCCGGAATCTCTGCCTGGTTCATTTCGCTGAAATCAACATGTTCTATGACAATCTGCTTCTGTGCCAGTATTGCAGGGCTATAAAGCGAGATAAAAGCAATAAATAAGAAAAGAAGCTTTTTCAAGTTTTAATAATTTGGAACAAATTTACATAAAAACAATCACAATAGGTGTGCCGTGTTTTTATTGTATGATTAAATTCAAGGCAAAAAAAAGCCGCTTTTAAAAAGCGGCTTCTGTATTATTTCATTATTGTCTGAGTCCTGTCCGGGCCTACAGATACAACTTTGATAGGCACTTCAAGTTCTTTTTCAATAAATTCGATATATTCTTTAAGCTCAGCAGGAAGCTGGTCATAGGTGGTCATACCTGTAAGGTCTGCAGCCCATCCTTTTTTCTCAACAAATATTGGAGTTACATTCTCCGGCTCAATGTTATAAGGAAGGTGCTTGATTTCCTGTCCTTTATATTTATAAGCTGTACATACTTTAAGGGTATCAAAACCTGAAAGTACGTCGCCTTTCATCATGTAAAGAGCGGTAACGCCATTTACCTGTACTGCATATTTAAGTGCTACAAGGTCTAACCATCCGCAACGTCTTGCGCGTCCTGTAACCGAACCGAATTCGTTACCCACGCGTGCCATAGTTTCTCCATCTTCATCAAACAGTTCAGTTGGGAAGGGCCCGCTACCCACACGTGTAGTGTACGCTTTGAAAATTCCGAATACATCTTTAACCCTGTTTGGTGCTATACCAAGACCTGTACAGGCTCCGGCAGCAGTAGTGTTAGATGAAGTAACGAATGGATATGTACCAAAATCGATATCAAGAAGCGATCCCTGAGCGCCTTCAGCAAGGATGGTTTTTCCTTCTTTCATGGCGTTGTTTAGGTATTCTTCGCTATCGATGAATGTTAGTTTCTTAAGTTCTTTTACCGCAGCAAAGAATTCAGCTTCAAGCTCAGCAAGGTCATATTCAAGCTCTACATTGTAGAAATCTATCATAGCCTGATGCTTGTCTGCAAGGTGGCGGTAAAGCTCTTCAAAATTAGGAAGTTCAATATCACCTACACGAAGACCATTCCTTCCGGTTTTGTCCATGTATGTAGGGCCGATACCTTTAAGGGTAGATCCAATCTTTGCTTTTCCTTTAGATGCTTCAGATGCAGCATCCAGAAGGCGGTGTGTAGGAAGGATAAGGTGTGCTTTTCTTGAAATAAAAAGGCGTGACTGGATGTCGATGTTGAATTTCTCAAGGCCTTCGATCTCCTTTTGGAAAACTACAGGATCCATAACCACACCGTTACCGATGATATTTACTGAGTTTTTGTGGAATATACCGGATGGTATAGTTCTTAAAACGTGTTTGATACCGTCAAACTCAAGAGTGTGGCCAGCATTTGGTCCACCCTGAAAACGGGCAATAATATCATATTTTGAGGTGAGTACGTCAACGATCTTTCCTTTGCCTTCGTCGCCCCACTGTAATCCAAGCAGCAAATCTACGGTCATTCCTTTAATTTGTTTGTTATTTTGAAATAATTGTTTTTCGGATATTTACTAAAAATAAAAACCAATCCTTTTCAGGGTTGGTTTGTCGTTTTTCTAAACGAGCCCTTTATTAATGCTCTGCAACAGGTTCTTCAGCGATAGGCTGCGTCTCTGGTGCAACTTGTTTTTTATGGCCGTAAAGGTATAAAGAATGGTTATGAATTTCAATACCAAATATCTCTTCTATTGTTTTTTTGATAGATTGTATTCTTGGATCGCAAAACTCTATAACTTCTCCAGTATCGGTCATAATAATATGATCATGCTGCTTATCAAAATATGATTTCTCATAGTGGCTCTGGTTTTGTCCAAACTGGTGCCTTCTTACAAGCCCGCAATCTAAAAGCAGCTCTATCGTATTGTACAGTGTAGCACGGCTCACACGATAGTTTTTATTCTTCATTTTTATATAAAGAGATTCAATGTCAAAATGTTCCGTGGCATCATAAATTTCCTGAAGTATAGCGTATCGTTCAGGAGTTTTCCTGTGGCCTTTGTCTTCTAAGAACTTCGTAAAAACATTTTTTACAATGTCCTGGTTTTTATTATTTTCCATGGTTTTTGTATCGATGGTGCAAAGATAATCTAAATTTCGTTAAGTGAAAGCAATAACCTTAATTGTTATTTATCCTCGTCACTTTATCTATGCCCTCAATTTTTTTAATGTTATCTATTAGTTTTTTAAGAATGGTGTTGTTCTGTACCACCACTGTCACCTGCCCGTTAAAGATACCTGCATTACCGCTAAGGGAGATGCTTTGTATGTTAACATGCATATTGTTCGATATTACTTTGGTCAGTTCGTTCGTAAGGCCAAGTATGTCCATTCCTGTAATTTTAAGCGTAGCCTTGAATTCCTCCTGTGATGAGTCTATCCATTTGGCTGGCATAATACGGTAGGCATAATTGCTCTGGAGCCTTATAGCATTAGGGCAATCCCTTTTATGAACTTTTATACCTTCGTTTATGGTAATGAAACCAAACACATCATCTCCCGGAATTGGGTTACAGCAGTTTGATAGCTTATAATCCAGTTTGTCTTCATTTTTGCCGAATACAAGCAGGTCATAATTACGACTGATCTCTTCTTTATGTATCTGCTCCTGAGGTACGTTTGGTGTACGCTTCATCTTGTTCTTAAAGAAGTTCATGAACGTATTGCTCTTCAGGGCAGCATAATCTTTTAGCTGCTGGTTGTCAATAGTCCCAACTCCTACACGATAGAAAAGGTCAAGGCTGGTTTTTAGCTTAAAGTAATTTACCAGTTCGTTAACAACGGCTTCGCTAAGTGTAATTTTCAGATGGCGAAGCTTGCGGGTAAGCAGTTCCTTACCGTCATCGGCAATTTTCTTGGTGCTCTCGTTAAGCACATTCTTTATTTTGTTCTTTGCACGTGCTGTAGTTACATAATCAAGCCAATGCGGGTTAGGCTTTTGGTTTTGAGAAGTAATGATCTCTACCTGGTCGCCACTGTTCAGTACGTGGTTTAGCGGAACCAACTTTCCATTTACCCTTGTTCCTCTTGTTTTTACACCTATTTCAGAGTGAATGCTAAAAGCAAAATCCAACGATGTAGCACCTTTTGGTAACGATTTTATTTCGCCTTTTGGTGTAAATACATATATTTCTTTGGCGTACAGATTCAGCTTAAAATCTTCTACAAAGTCAACCGCATTGCCAGACGAATTTTCCAGAGCCTCTTTAAGCAGGTTTAGCCAGGTTTCAAGGCCATGCTCTTCGGTATTGCCGCCCTGTTTGTATTTATAGTGTGCTGCATAGCCTTTTTCGGCCACCTCGTCCATACGTTCACTGCGCACCTGCACTTCTACCCAACGGCCTTTTGGCCCCATAACGGTAATATGCAGTGCCTCATATCCGGTCGATTTTGGCGACGATATCCAGTCTCTCAGCCTGCTTGGGCTCGGGCGGTAATGATCGGTTACTATAGAGTATATTTTCCAGGCAACGAATTTTTCATCATGCTGGTCTGATTTATAGATAATACGTAAGGCAAATTTATCATACACCTCATCAAAAGTTACCCCCTGGGCAAGCATTTTCCTGCGGATGGAGTAAATAGACTTCGGCCTTCCTTTCATAGTGTACTCAATGCCTTCACTATCCAGTGATGCCTTAAGTACATCAGATATCGATTTGATGTAATCATCCTGCTCTTCCTTGGTTTCCTTCATTTTGCTCACAATGTCGTTGTACACTGCGGGCTCAGTGTATTTAAGGCCAAGATCTTCAAGTTGGGATTTAATGTTATAAAGCCCAAGACGGTGTGCCAGCGGAGCATAGATGTATAAGGTTTCCGAAGCGATCTTTGCCTGCTTGTAATCTGCCATAGACTCCATCGTCTGCATGTTGTGCAGCCTGTCGGCAATCTTGATCAGGATAACTCTCACATCGTCGTTTAGCGTAAGCAGCATCTTGCGGAAGTTTTCTGCCTGCATCGATATTTCCTGGTCAGTCTTTACCTGAGCTATTTTGGTAAGGCCATCTACAATCTGCGCAACCTTTGGGTTGAACATTTTTTCAATATCGGCTACAGTAATATCAGTATCTTCGACAACATCATGCAGCAGGGCAGAGGCAATAGACGTCGCCCCCAGTCCAATTTCCGAAGCTACAATTTTAGCCACGGCAATAGGGTGGAAGATATAGGCTTCGCCCGATTTTCTTCGCTGATCCTTATGGGCATCCACAGCAACATCAAAAGCTTTTCGTATTAGCTTTTTATCATCCTCGGTAAGGGTCTGGTAGCTGATTCGGAGTAACTCCTTGTATTCTTTGGCAATAGCCTTGTTTTCCTGTTCGGTATCGATTTCTATCATAGTCATGTAGCAATAGGCTTAAAATTAGTGATAATTTTTATCAAAAACAAAAGCAGCTATCGAATTATTCTATTGTTCTATAATTATAGCGATAAGATGTTATCGGCAGTATTTGCTAAGGAGCTTGTTTTCAAAGCCTGTCTTTTTGGCCAGCCAAAAAGCCGCTTTGGCAAACGGACTGAAAATATAGAAGTAAGTGTTCTTAAGATGGGTATCGCCCCAATTGAGCAGTGTCGCCCCATAGAGCGGATTTTTAGGGATCATGCCTTTTGTGGTCTTTCCATCATTTACCAGGCCAAAAAGCCCTTTAATGAAATTTTCAAATCCCGGCTGGCCGCTTCGCAGCATTATCCTGAAGATTATAGGTTCGCTGCCGTCATTAAAAAAACGGTGTTCAATACCAATCGGTACCAGCCGGCTCTCTCCTGGTTCCAGATATAAAATGTCCTTATTATACAAGAGTCCGAGGCGGCCTTCAACAGCTATAAACTCTTCGGTAAAGAGGGTATGGTAATGGGGTGGGTTTCCGCCGCCCGGCATCAGGCTTACTTCAAGAAGCGAATATTCTCCAAGAGTATCGGCTGACGATTTAAGTATTTTGGTATACTCACCGTTGAGAGGATTGTAATATGTTTTGGAATCAGTCATTTAGCATTGCGAAAAATACTCGATAGAAATAAGCTTACCGTTTTTTAACGTAAACCGCCACAAGTTGTCGTCAAGAGGTGTTCCTGAATCAAGAAGGAATGATTCATAGTGACTATCCTTTTCAATAACAGCCTCCGGGAAGAGTATTCTCAAATCGTTTAGCGTTGTGGTACTGTCGAATTTTTGGCCCTTATAACTAAAGAAAAAAGCACTTTTATCAGAGAATGTAATTTTCATGAAATTCATTACACCATTATCCAGTTCATACTGGAGGTTTTTGTAATGGTAGTATTGAAAATTACTGTCTTCATCAGATCCACAAATTTCGGTATAATCGGGAGTGATGATTTTGTCGGCTTTTTTATAAACCTTTTCAAATTCAGGCTTTAATATCGTCAGTTCCATTTTGCCGTTAATTCGGGCATCATCCCAGTTTAATGTAGTACTTTGTTGGGCATTTGCCGAAAATGTAATGAGCGTAAATAAAAAAATAATCAGTTTCATGTCGTCAGTTTTTTTGCAAAAATAAAGACATCTTAATTTAAGATACTATTATTATGGCTAAAACTAGCTGTAGCGACCGTAGTAGTGCTTAATGTTGCCTGAAAATCAAGGAAATCCTTCTTATACATAAAAAGGCTATTATTAATTACCCCATTATAATGATTCATGCTTCCAAACATAAGACTTAGCGCTCCTTCATTATACTGTTCTCCTGTAAAATATACCAGATTTTCTGAGGTATATCGTGTAAATATATCAAGACATTCTTCTGTAATGATTTCATTTATCTTTTTGTTTTCCAAAAGCTCTTTTATAACGATCCTAAACTCTTCTTCTTTTCTGTAAACCTTTTTCATCCCCAATTCTATTTTATCAAAAGAGCATGTTTGTTGCGTAAAAGAAGTGATGTCATACATAGTTTTGAGTATTTCTGCTTTTTTCTCAAAATCACTTTCAAAACTCTGATACTGATTGAATTTGTTAATGTATAGATCTAATTGGCCATTTTTTTTAGCCATATTGTAATAGTGAGTAACTATTTTTTTGTTGTTTTCTTCTATGTTTTGGTTTATTTCTATAAGCTGTTCTTCTACATTACCTGCAAGATTTGCCGCATCTGAAGCTTTATATCGGATATTGCTGTAGTCAAAAGATTTTACTTTAAAAGTACCGGAGGCTATCTGATTAAGTGTTTCAAAATCGTTCTTGTAACCTATGCTTTGATATACCAGGTCTACCGATTTGTCATTAAATAATTCTTCTTCTGAGAATGTTGAATCAGTCAGATCGTCAAAATTGATCTTGCCTAACATCTGGTCGTCAAAATAGTTGTTGTATTTTTTATGGAAAGAAGATTTATTGATCGTTTCCTGAAATTCAGGTTGAAATTCGTTTATCGTATGAGGTAGTATAATGCCTGCATAATTTACCTCAGAAAAAAGCTTTGCAGTAACTGTTTTTTGGGTTTCTTGGTTATTTTTAAATAGGGTAGTAGCAATATTTGTATCCGTATTTTTGATAGGTATATTTAGCGATTCCAATCTGTTAATGCGGTCTTTATCACTTGGGTGAGACGACCATTGATCTCCAAAACTAAGTTTCGATTTGTTGAATCTTGTTTTAGAGTCAAGCGTAGCTTGTGGAAGGCCATTTACTGTAGGCAATTTGAATTCATTTGCCCAATGGATCATAACGTGGCTCATTTGAGGGAATATGTTATCAGGCTTTTTGTTATCAGCTATTTTTTGGCCATAAAATTCAAGAGTGTGGTTGTATGCATGTCCTGCAAGGTCGAGTCTTACCAAAGATGTAGCCAGTGCCTGTGAACCCGCAACGTTTGCGGCAACTTCATCGGCATGAAATTCCATTTCGCGCGAAAGCGCAAGGTAATTGATATTCACTACCTCATAAACTTTTCTCAGTACCCATTGTATACCATCTATGATCCTGATACCAATAAGGGCAGCAAAAGAAAAATAGCTACTTATATTGGCCCATTTACTTATAATTGTATCATAAGAAGCATTATCATACAGCATATTATGCAATATGTAGTTTACATTGTAAACGTAGCTTCCTACTTTCATGCTGCGTTGTGAGAAATGTCCGAATTCATGGGCAACAATACCTTTAAATTCGTCTACAGTTACACTGTTCATAAGCCCTACACCCAGGTGAAGGTTCTTTTTTACAGGTAGGAACATACTCCAGAAACTGGAATCATAAAATACAGATGCATTAACCTCTGATGATATGTATATTTTTTTAGGGAAGTCAGTGCCTGTCTCATCTACAATCTCTTTAATAAAGGCAAACAATTGTGGTTCGTCCTGCTGTTTTATTTCAATCAGTTGAGAGCGGTCAGTCTTATTTTTAGAGAATACAAATTTCACCATGAAAAATAATATAAGCAATCCTATGCTGATACAGCCTAATCCCAGCATTAGAGTAGCAAATGATGGTCTCAAAGCAATTAGCATAACACCTCCATAACCACAGGCGATAGTCAGGCCAACCGCGAGAACTACTAAGGATATATAAGTAAATATAAATAAGACGATAGAAAGGATGGCCTTTTGTGCACTTCGTTTAAATTCTTTAGAGATGCCGATGGTTTTCATAATTGGTTATAGTAGGTTTAAAATTGGTGTCGCAAACCTACAAATTATTTAAACATAATTGTACGAATATGTCTGTTTTAGGTCTTCGGTTACTATGCTTTGTTATACCTTGTAAATAATGTGCTTTTCGAAACTTTATTAGTTATATTTGGGTGAAAATACTTTATACCATACCCCGGAAACAGATGCGTCTTATTCTAAAATATAACAGGATATTTTTCCTGGTGCTTTTTTTTACTTTGTTGTCGGTTGCAGCTTCGGCGCAAACTATGGCACAATGCGACTCGCTTCTTAAAGAAGGGCAGAAGGCAACACGTGAAAAAAACTATGTAAAGTCACTTGAGGTTTTAGCTTCGGCACGTTCTATTGCCGAAAAGAACCGATGGAACAAACAGTTGTTCTATTCCATCAACTATACAGGGCACAACTACATTGCCATGATGGACTATGGCGAGGCGCTTAACTATTGCCTTGAAGCTTATAATCTTTCGGTAAAAGAGCTGGGTCCGGAATATGAAATGATAGCCCTTAATAATATAGCGATATTGTATACTGCAGACAAAAATTATACAAAGGCAAGGGAGTATTATAAAAAGGTGTACGATGCCGCCAAAAGTGAAAAATTTAAAAGCCTGGGCATCTATCTGATAAATCTGGCTAATGTCGAAAATATACTTGATAATCCGGGACGTGCGAGGGTTTATATTGCTGAGGCTATGCCTAATCTAGAGAAGCATTGGCCAAGGTCGGTAGTTGTGGCCGACATGATACTTGCCGAAGCTAATCTGTTAGAAGGGAAAACCGGAATTGCAAGACAGGAGGCGCAGGAATTGCTTAAAAACACCAAGGATGTTGCTTACAACGATATTGGTATTCCATTGAAAGAAATTATTGTAAAGAGCTATTTTAAGGAAGGCAGCTATAGCCTTGCCGCACAAGATGCCTTGGAGATACTGAATAGAAAACCTGATCTGGAAACTAAAAAGAGGACTTTTGAGCTCTTGTCTGAAATATATAGCAACAGCGGAGATTATCGCAGTGCGGTAAAGTTTAAAGACTCTGTGCTGACAGTTACCGATGCGCTTAATGAGGTAAAGAACGGAAGGCTGTTTGAGAACAGCAGGGTAAAATTTGAAATGCAGGATTATAAGAATCAGCTTGCCCTGAAAGACGAAAAGGAAGCAATTACCCGTAAAATAATCTATTCGCTGCTTGCGCTTTTTATTGCGGCACTAACTGCAACGGTATTTATCCTGAGACAAAAGAAATTTATAGCAGAGCGCAATCAGCGCATTACATCTCTTGAGCTTGAGAAAGAGAAGAACGATAATCTTTTACTGGAAAAACAATTCAGGGAAAAAGAAACCCATGCGCTTTTAGAACAGGAACGCCTGAAGAATGAGATTGAGACCCGCAACAGGAAACTATCAGCCAAGGCACTTTACTTATCCGACAGGAATCAGCTGATAGAAGATATTCTTGTTTCCCTTTCTAAAAAGACTAAGCTGTCTAAAGATGCTTCATTGGCAAACCAGATAAGTACGCTTAAAAGCCAGCTCAGGATCGATGATGAATGGGACGATTTTATTACCCATTTTGAAGAGCTCAACCAGGGATTCCTTACCCGTCTCAAAGCATTGCACCCAAGCCTTACTGCAAACGATATTCGCTTTATAGCTTATGTCTATATGAATCTTACCGTAAAGGAAATTTCTTCGATTTTAAACATTACAATAGAGGCATGCAGAAAGCGAAAAGACCGGATTGTACTGAAAATGGAATTACTAGAAAATGTAAGTCTATATGATTATCTATCAGTGTTGTAGATAGTGGGTGTCTCACTTTTTCGACCATTTGTCCTACTGTTTCCAAACCGATTGTTATGCGCATTTTAAATAATGCGTAAATTTTTTGTTAATGTTGTGCTCAGTTAGTTTCCGGGCAAAAAATTACTGTAGCCTTTTAGAGGGACATGTTTAATTTTTTCGGGTAGCTAACCATCCTTTACTGCATAAACATAAACTACATAAACTAATTATTAACAATCAAAAAAAGGAAATGGTATGAAAAAAAACTTACTTTTTTTATTCTTTCTTCTACTCTCTATCAGCGGCAGTGCGCAGCTTGCAGAAGAAAGCTTTGAAAGCTGGACTCCCGGACAGGGACCTGCCAACTGGAAAATTCTACAGAACGCTATCGGACCCAATGTACAATGGGCACAATCAGTAGCGGGCAATGTTTTTACACCGCCTTATACAGGACAACACGCAGCTTATCTTAACCTGCATAATGTAAGTACAGGCATACCTGAAGACTATTTGGTAACCCCAGAGTTTAACGCGCCGGTAAACGGTCGTATCAATTTTTATTCAAGACTTACCCTGGAGTATGATCAGGGCTCTGTTTATAAGGTCAAGATACTTCCTGCGGGTGCCGATGCCGACGATATAAATAATTATGTAGAGCTGCAATCGTGGACTGAACTTGAAATCAATCCTGCACAATCTGAATATACAAAAATTACGGTATTGATACCACAGATTTATGAAAATACCAATGTACGTGTAGCTTTTGTAATGGCTGCCGATAACGGTGACCGCTGGCTTATAGATGATGTAGAGGTTGTCGCGGAATGTCTTATGGCTGAAAATCTTGTGGCAGATGCAGTAACGCAGACATCTGCTGCGATTACCTGGGATCACCCAAATGGCGCTACACAGTTTATGGTAGAGCTGGTTGATGATGCCGGATCGCCTACAGGTGTTGGTACCCCCTATAATGGTACCCAGCCTTATGTGCTTAACAACCTGACACCGGGTGTTGAATATAGATTTTATGTAAGAGCAATTTGTGCCGATGGCGGTAAGAGTGACTGGGCGAGTCCGGTAAGATTCATGACAAAAAAACCGGGCGACGATTGCCAGAATCCGAAGGTTATTACTTCACTTCCTTACACAAATACAGACGATACGATATTTTATTTCGATAACATCAATGGTGCAGCCGGAGGGTGTGGTATTCCTGTATCTCAGAAATTCCTTAACGGAAACGATATCTTTTATGCTTACACAGCTACGCAAACGGGTGCTATAAGCATCAATCTGACCGGTCTTACCGAAACGTATGCAGGGATATTTGTCTATGCATCATGTGCAGATATTGGCGTATCGTGTTATGCGGGTGCGGTAAACGACCATACATCACCGACACCGGATATCAACATACCTGTTATCAACGTGACAGCAGGACAAACATATTATATAGTTATCTCGACCTGGTTTGCACAATCAACAGGATTCAAACTGAATATACAGCAGGAATCATGTGACAGGCCTACAGGAGTTATAGCTTCAATGCCTACATATAACGGAATTACTTTAAAATGGACATCTTCGCTCTCGTCATGGGAGTATGTTGTTCAACAGGTTGGAACCGGACTGCCAATGGGAGCAGGTCAGGCCATAACTAATAACCCAATCACGCTTACATCACTTGATCCAAGTTCGCAGTATGAATTTTATGTTCGTGCTAACTGTGGTAACGGTACATTCAGCAGCTGGGCAGGGCCACTGGTATTCAATACCCAGTGTACTACATTCCCGGTACCTTATTTTGAAGGTTTCAATTCAGGATCTGAGTCTCAGTTTTGTTGGACGGTAGCTGATAATAATAACGATGGTGTCGTTTGGGATATGGACTTTACATATTCAGCATTTGAAGGCGACCAGTCGGCTAAATTTGATGTAGGTACTACATCAGATAATGATGATATGCTAATATCTCCTGCGATACAGCTTACCGGTAACGAAAGGCTTAAGTTTCATTACAAGAGCCAGCAATACGGTGCAGGAACATTTAAGGTTATGGCATCGGTTACCGGAACCGCTCCCCAGGACTTTACCATAGAGGTAATGCCTTTAACCACTGTAGCAGTTGATAATTTTACCGAAAAGATAATTAACCTTACCAGCCTTCCGGCCGGCCCGGTACACTTTGCATGGTATGTTCCTGCAGGTCTAAACGGTGGGTATGAAATGATGATCGACAATGTGATTGTAGAAACAATGCCTGCTTGTGCCCAGCCTACAGATATTGCATCTGATAACGTCTCAGACAGCTCGGCACACCTATCATGGACGGCAGGTAATAACGAAACAGCATGGGAAATCCTTGTCGGTACGCCACAACAAATAGGTACTCCGGGTAATGATACTGTTGGTATTCCTTGTACAACTACAGAATATAATGCAGCAGGATTAATTCCTAATGATACACAAACTGCATTTGTAAGATCTGTATGTGGACCTGCAGGCAAAAGCGCATGGACAGGCCCATACTTCTTTACTACTAAATGTACTGCATTGCCGGTTCCTTTTCACGAAGGATTTAATAGTGATTCAACGACCGAAGCCTGCTGGAGGGTCGTTAACGGCAACGGCGACTGGGCTGAATGGGCTTTGAGCGAGATGCCTGCATTTGAAGGAGATGAGGCTGCCAGTATATATACAGGAAATGCAGCAAACAATGACTGGCTTATTTCTCCGGCATTGATACTTACCGGTAACGAAAGGCTTAAATTTCATTACAGGGTAGCAAACGGAGGTGATGGCGCAGGTTTCAGGGTTATGCTTTCTACTGCAAGTGCAGATCTTGATGACTTTACTACGGTACTTGTGCCGGAAACTACATACAATAACGAAGACTATCGGGTGATAGTTGTCTCATTGGCAGCTTATACAGGGCCTGTTTACTTAGCATGGCAGGTACCGCCTACATCGCAATTCGGTTCGGATTTACTGATTGATAATGTAATTGTAGAACCTATGCCGGCTTGTCCTGAACCATTATATGTTGAAGTAAGTGATATTACACCAACATCTGCTCAGGTAACCTGGACACCGGGTAACACCGAAACGGAATGGGAACTATTCGTTAACCTTGATGGCGAACCTGCACCAACTACAGGAATAACGGTAACAGCATTGCCTTATACGCTTACAGCATTGCCTGATGGTACACCGCTTACTTCTGGTACGCACTATCAAGTCGCAGTAAAAGCAATTTGCAACAGTACTGAGTCTAGTGCTATGTCTGACAAAATTGAATTTACCACACTTATAACTAACGACGAATGTGCTACAGCGATAACTGTTCCGGTAAATGCAGGTGCAGCATGTGTGGTGTCTGTTTCGGGTACGCTAACGGGCGCTACAACATCAACACCGCAGGATAGCCCTTGTGGCGAATGGGTAAGTGTAAATGAAGACGTATGGTTTGAATTTACAGCAACAGCAGCCACGCATACGGTAACATTTTTTGATATGCCTGCCGGATCCTCTCCATTTATGTATATAATCTATAAGGGTGATGATTGCGATAACCTTGAAGAAGTTAGTTTTTGTAACTCAGCTTCGGCTGAATATACTTCTACGCAGCTGCTTGAAGGTTTGGCTCCGGGAGCAAAATATAAGATTAGAGCGTTCAATACAGGTAACGACCCTGTAACAACTACGTTCAAAGTTTGTGTAAAAGTACCTGTCACCCCAATAGCAGTTAGTACCACACAATATACGGTTGAACAGCTGGTGAACGACGTGCTTTTTGAAGGCAGCTGTGCCCAGATAAGTAATATTACATGGTCTACGGGAACTAATTATCCTGATCCGGACAATGTATTTGGCGATAACCCTAACGGAATTGCTTATTTTAACAAAAACGATTCAGGATTTCCGTTTGATGAAGGTATTGTCATGACTACAGGAGATGTTACTAAGGTTCCGGGCCCTGATTACAGAGCCATGGAACAAGGGTCAGCCGTATGGCCAGGAGATACCGATATAGATGCAGTTATGGAAGGTTTCCTTGGTGCGCCACCATTCCAGCCATCTACTAATGCTTCGGTAATAGAGTTTGATTTCGTACCATCGATGCCTACATTCAGCCTTGACTTTATGTTCGCATCGGAAGAATATGGTGATTATATACAGTGCTACAGCTATGATACGTTTGCGATTCTGTTAACTGACGCTAACGGTAATACACAGAATATTGCTGTAATACCGGGAACACAAATTCCAATTTCTGTATTTAACATCAGTGGGGCAGGATATACTTTTGAATGTCCGGGTTATAACCTGCCCTGGTTTGGCCAATACAATGTTTTCGGTAACCAGGATTATTCGCAGACATCTTTTGCGGGGCAAACAGTCGTAATGACAGCTACTGCCAACGTATTGGTTAACCAGCCCTACCATATTAAGATTGCAATTGCCGAGACGGATAATAATCTTGATTCGGGAGTATTTATTAAAGCCGGGGTAGAAGTAGGAGCAGGTACTGTAGATCTTGGTGCTGATTTACTTGTAGCCACTAACACAGCGCTTTGTATCGGACAGACTGCAACGATAGAATCCGGGTTAGATGATGCAACATTTGATTTTGTATGGAAACGCAACGGTACTGTTATCCCTAATGAAACAGCTGCCACACTTGTGGTAAATCAGCCGGGAGAATATGCTGTTACAGCAAATGTTACGGGCTATAACTGCCTTAGGGAAGATAGTGTAATAGTAGAGTTCTACCCTTCGGTAGAGGATATTACAGGCAGTCCACAGGATAGTATTATATGTGATGCAGATGGTTTTGCCGAGTTTGACATAGCATCGAATACAGCATTGATATTAGATGGATTAAATGCAGCCGATTATACAGTGACCTACCACGCAAGTGCAGAAGCTGCGGCCGATAATACAGCTGCACTTACGAGTCCATACACTAATACAGTTCAGTTTGAGCAGGTTATTTATGCAAGGATCGCTGCTAATGCAACCCCTTGTTATGCTGTAAGAACATTTACAATAAGAGCACAGGATCTAACGCCTCAGTTTACGATAGAAGGTGATTTTATTGCCTGCCGTGCAGAAGATGTCACTCTGACTGTTAAACCGGTTAATTTTGAAATTGGAGATGCAACATTTACATGGATAGTAAACGGAAACACGCTTGATGAAGACGAAAAAAGCATACAGGCTACGGTTTTTGATACTTATAGTGTGACGGTTACAATTCAGAATTGTTCACATACCGAGAGTGTAAAAGTGGAAGCTGACGATAGCGTTATCGAAATTGGATTTATGGAAAACTGTGAAAACAATATCTACACACTTGAAGCGATTGATGTGGATGGATCTTTTGATATTGACGCTGTTTCTTATGCATGGACAGGTCCTAAAGAATTTGAATCGACAGAACGCAAGTTTACACCACCAACGGTTGGGGTGTACAAAGTAATTGTAACTACAGCTGAAGGCTGTACCGGTGAGGGAGAATTCACTGTAGAAGAAACGACTTGTGAAATACCAAAAGGTATATCGCCAAATAACGATGGCTTTAACGATGAGTTTGATCTTTCAATGCTTACCGTGAAAAAGCTTATTCTTTATAACCGTTACGGACAGGAAGTATATTCTAAATCTAATTACACTAAAGAATGGAAAGGCCAGGATTCAAACGGAAAAGAGCTGCCTACAGGTACTTATTTCTATATGCTGGAACTTGCTCAGGGAGAGAGTAAAACAGGTTGGGTATATATAAACAGGCAGGATTAATATTTTATGATAGCAATTAGGTTAATTTTTAAGGCCGCTCATTTGAGCGGCCTTTTTTATATCGTCAGTTTAATAGATATCTGTATTTTTTACCTACTGGTTTTACTGGAAAATTTATGCTGGAGCTATAAAAATATGTGTTTTATATCGTCAGTTTTTAGAAGCCTCTTTGTCTTTTAGCTTCAAAAATAAGGATGGCAGCAGCAACAGATACATTCATTGAATCGATCTCTCCCTGCATGGGTATAATAATGTTCTTTGTAGATGCATCCCTCCATTCCTGTGTGAGCCCTGTGGCTTCGGTACCTACAACAAGTGCGGTAGGTGTGGTGTAATCCTGTGTGTGGTATTGCGTCGAATCCTGTAGTGTGGCACAGTAAATGCTTATGTTCTTAGATTTAAGGAAAGCAATCACCTCGTCAGTAGTTCCGGTAGCGATCTGGTTGGTAAACAGGCAGCCTACACTTGAACGTACTACATTAGGGTTAAACATGTCGCTTTTTGGATTGGCAACAATAACAGCATCAAGATTGGCTGCATCGGCCGTGCGGAGCAATGCACCAAGGTTGCCCGGCTTCTCGGGTGCTTCGGCAACGAGCACTAACGGATTGTCTCCCAGTTTCAGGTCAGATAGCTCCAGGCTTTTACTTTTTGCAATAGCAATAATGCCTTCGGTAGTGTCCCGATAGGCTAGTTTTTGATACACTTCACGGCTTATCTCAATCATCTCCACATGCCTGCCTGCAAGTGTCGCAACAACACCGTCGGTAAGCATCTCAGGAAGAAACAGCACGGTCTCTATGTCATAGCCGCCCTTGCGTGCCAGCTGTATCTCACGCTGGCCTTCAATAAGGAATGTACCACTCTGGCGTCGTGCCTTGGCTTTTTCCTGTAGCTGTACCAATGATTTTATGAATGGATTCTGTGCGCTTGTAATTTGTTTCATCAGGTATAATTTCGGTAACAAAGTTACATAACAGTTATCACTTAGAAAATTTTAAGCGGAGTTGCTGCTTAATTTCTATAAAACTTCTGTGGTTAAGGGGTAGTTCGAGCAATACATGCGCCAGGCTTAAGGCATAAAGCCATTTTAGGCCAAGCATGTAATTCATGCTGTAAAGCACTACTGAGGCAATCCATATCAGCACGATGATCACTAGATTTATCCTTCTGGTATTATGCCATTGTATGACAGATGTTTTTGAGAACCAGTTCAGGTAGTGATAGGTATAGGCAAAAGCTATAAAGCGCATTACCTTAATACCGGTGCCTGAAAAGAAGATAGCCATGTCTTTTTCATTAAGGCCGGTAGGTGCCCAGATACCAATTTTGGCATTATCGGCCTGCATAAAGCTGAAAAAACGTAGTAAAACATCATTTATAGGCTTAAAGACACTATACATGTTGTAGGTTCCTTCGGTAATATGGGTGAGCCCTGTGCGGGGTGATACTAACAATGTTATGGCTGCGCAGCCGATAAATACAACTGTAGATACAACGCCTAATTTGCTTTTCGCCTTCAATGAACCCAGGATGATAAACGCGCCCGTAAATATAAACACGTGTATTATAGAAGGCAGCATTAAAAAAAACAGCATCCTGAAATTATCATTGAAAAAGTAAAATAGTATACTTCCTACTGCTAAGGCTATGACGGTAAAAAGAGCTTTTTTTGCGTAGTTACTGTAACATACCATGCTAAATGCTGCAGCTAAAGCAAAAAAGTACATAAGCGGCAGGTAGTATTTTAAATCCGTAGGGAGAAAAACGACAAACGAGATCACCACCGTTAATACCACCATCAGGAGGTAATCATACTTTTGGGTAGTAAAATAGCTTTTTTTATGAAGCCAGTTTATCTCTGTGAGGTAATGCAGCGGACCCAAAAAGGCATAAACAAAAAGAAAAAGCTCAAAAGGCAATAACATGGCCGGAATCAATGCGAGAAACATTAACCCGATATTAACTGCGTCTATGGTTGAGGTTTTACTTATCATGTGCTACTGTTATAAAATTCCCCTCGCTTTTATTTCAAGGTATTTATTAATACTTTCTATAGTAAGGTTTTCCGGTTTTGTAAGTACAGAGTGTATGCCGTATTTCTTTAGTTCATTTACGATCAGCCTTTTCTCAAAGGCAAGTTTTTCGGCAATTACCTGGTCATATACCTCTTGGATGTTTTTAGACTTACTGTGTATAAGCTGTTCCAGCTCTACGTTTTCAAAAAACACGACAACAAGCATGTGACTGTGGGCGATACCTTTAAGATAGGGTAACTGGCGTTTCAGTCCATCTACTGTTTCAAAATTGGTGTACAGTAGTATAAGGCTCCTTTGGGTAATGTTCTTCTTAATATCCGCATACAACCTGCCAAAGTCACTCTCAAAAAAGTTAGTGGTAACATTATACAGGTTTTCCAATATACGCTGCATTTGCGAAGAGCGCCTTTCGGCAGCAATTCGGTTCTCTACTTTTTTAGAGAAGGTAAACATGCCCGCTTTGTCTTGCTTTTTCAGGATAATGTTAGACAGTACCAGTGTAGAGTTTATGGCATAATCAAGAAGGCTCAGGCCATTAAAAGGCATTTTCATTACTCGCCCCTTATCAATAACCATATAAACGCTTTGCGAACGCTCATCCTGAAACTGGTTTACCATCAGCTGGTTTTTCTTGGCAGTAGCTTTCCAGTTTATCGTGCGAATATCGTCTCCTGATACATATTCCTTTATTTGCTCGAATTCCATGGTATGGCCTATGCGGCGTATCTTTTTCAGCCCATACTGAAACAGCCTGTTAGAAAATGCCATCAGGTCATACTTTTTCAGCTGCATGAAAGAAGGGTAGGTAGGTACCATTTCGCCTTCGTCAAATATAAATCTTCGGGATACTAGGTGTAGCGGTGAAGAAACATATACATTCAGTTTGCCAAAGTGATATTCACCACGGCTCACGGGACGAAGAGCATATTCAAAGCTATCGGTTCCGCCGGACGCTATTTTACGTTTCAGCTCAAAATTCCGCACCTGGAACTGAAAAGGGATTTCATCAATTACTTTTATATCTACAGGGAAAGAATACCCGCTTTCCATTTTAATGATAACAGGGTTATCATCGCCATTAGAAAATTTTTCAGGCGTATTTCTCGAGGCCTTAAACCTTTGATTGGTCGCAAAAAGCAGCAGGAAATCTATTACCGTGAAGCCTATTACCACATACAGCAACAATATGGTAGCAGTAAGCAATGCCGGAAAAAAGTACGACAATATAAAGCACACCACGACACCAATCAGTACGTAGAAAAAGAAATTGTTAAGGTATATTTTAGTAAGCCATTTCATTAACGGGGAATTTCTACAGTGTCTATTATCTGTTTAATTATCTGTTCGCTGGTAAGGCCTTCCATTTCACGTTCAGGAGAAACCATGACACGGTGCTGCAATACAGGAATAGCAGAATCTTTAATATCTTCCGGGGTAACAAAATCCCTGCCTCTAAGCGCAGCATACCCTTTTGAGGCATTAAGTATCGCTATCGAAGCACGAGGAGATGCCCCAAGGAATAAGAATGCATTTTCGCGGGTATTAGTCACGATTTTCGCAATGTACTCCAGCAATTGCAGTTCTATTGTTATCTGTTTTACGATAGCCTGGTATTTGATGATGTCAGCCTGAGACAATACCTGCTTGATGTTGTCCAGTTTTTGCTTGTCTTTCAGGGCATTTTCCCTTTCCAGTATGGCTATCTCTTCGTTAAGGTTAGGGTAATCGATATTTATCTTGAAAAGAAAACGGTCCAGCTGAGCCTCCGGCAGACGGTAGGTACCTTCCTGCTCGATCGGGTTTTGTGTCGCAATAACAAGGAAAGGAGCTTCCATGGTATAAGTGGTACCTTCAACGGTTATCTGGCGCTCTTCCATTACCTCAAACAGAGCGGCCTGGGTTTTTGCTGGAGCCCTGTTGATCTCGTCAATAAGTACGAAATTAGAGAATATAGGCCCTTTTTTGAAATTGAATACCGATTTAGATAAGTCAAATACCGAAGTCCCCAAAATGTCTGAAGGCATAAGGTCCGGTGTAAACTGGATTCTGCTGAAATGCAGCGATAATGTTTTAGATAACAATTTGGCCGTAATAGTTTTTGCAACACCCGGTACACCTTCTAAAAGCACATGCCCATTAGATAGAATAGCAACAAGCAACTGGTCTATCATTTTGTGCTGCCCTACAATAACCGAATTGATTTCGGTTTTAATGGCAGCAATTCCTGCCTGCAGTTCAGAAAGGTTAAGCCTGGACTGAAAGCTGATGTCTTCGCTTTCGGTAACGGGAGTGTTTTGAGGCGTATCCATTTCACCCATATTCAGGGTTTCATTAGTGTCTTTTTCCAGATTCAGGCCATCGTTATTTATAGTATCCATAGTTTAGTTTTCTAAAGATTCGGTTATTATCTTAAATTTTCTATTGCTTTATTTATTGCCAGTACATCAGCTTCGGTACTCCTAAACTCATGCCTGTGTTTTTTTATCAAACTTACTGCTTTTTGTATGTCTTCAACAGGTTTTCCTGTCTTTAAGTGAAGTTTTTCAACAAAATCATTATCCAGAGAATAGGTGTCTATAAGGTACACTGTCCTTACATGTTCAAGGAAATAGATTATTTTTTTCTCAATGATCGTGTGATGATCACCTTCCTGATGGTACAGGTTTCCTATGGTTTTTGCAAAGTCTACAGTAGTATTTTTTAATGGGGCTATTTCGGGTATTATGCGCTGTCTTCTTTTGGCATTAAAGAAAATAAACACTAAAAAGGCAATAATGGCCACCCAGAACCCCCATCTCAGGGCTGGCTGCGAAAGGATGTACCTGAAGATGCTGTCATTATATTCCTGACCCTGCTCATATTTTTTAGAATACCAGAATACTTTGCCTTTCGGGATGTAAGAAAGCACATCTTCGGCATACAGGTAATGATCGGCTTTAAGCATGTGAAAGTTACTGAATGCAGCGGGTTGTGTGTGCAGCAAGAAACGGCCATAACCGTAGGGCACTTCGATAAAGTCGGGTTTTTTGTCTTTTCCTCTGCCCTGATAGCCAAGTATCTTTACATTGTCGGTATCTAAAGAGTCAAAATAAGTTTCTCCTGTGCCTCCTTTAAAAAGATAGCTTTTAGAAGGCTCTTTTTCACTCAGTGACAAGTGTAAGGAGTCTTTAAGCGAAAATACGGTACCCACTTTTACTTTAAGGCTATCCATCACGACCTCAGGAAAAGTCTTCATGCTAAGAAAAACGGTATTGCCATGATCGGCAAAATACAGCAGCTCCTTTGCAGACTCACTGTCTATCTGGTTTTGGTTGTTGATGTTTATAAAACTTCCTTTAGACGTGTATGTCTTCTTTTTGTAGTCATACAAGCTTTCAAAAAACTCATAAGGGGTAGTTTTTAGTTTCTCAAGCGTATCTCCTTTAAAGATTTCAGGAGCCTCTTTATCAAAAACATAAAGACCTAACGGAATCTTGTCATTGGTAGCATAGGTTGGTTTCCAGTCTATTGGCTTTGGAGCCAGTACTTCGGCTATTATTATGATCAATACTATAACAACCAGAATTACGATATAAATTGTCGACTTTTTTTTCATCTTATAACGTATTTAAGGTTTTCTGGAAAGTCTTTTCTGCTTTGGCAAATGCCTTTTCGTCAAGCGGAAAATCGCCATACCAGCTATAGTCATACACATAGGTGAGGTACTCAAAATCTTTTTTAAGATCCGGGTTCTTTATTTCATAGAGATAGTCGCTGTTAGTCTTGTCCCAGTGCCAGTCGATAATTTCGCGATCTGACATTCTTTTCAGTAGCCATAAGAAGTAGTAACGCACGGCAAGCCTGTAATTTCCGGCTTGTTTTGTTTCTGCAGTAAGTTTTCTGAAATCCATCTGATGTATATCTTCTTCAGTACTATCCTGCGCAGCGATCTTTTTGCGTGAACGCCCAAATATCCACATGCCTTCCTTATTCAGGATGGCACGAACAATCATGTAAATTAAAAAAAGAATTATAAGTACAGCCAGGATACGTTTCACAACCAGTCCGGCTGTGCTTTCTTCTTTCCTGTTAGAAGAGAAAAGCCAGTTAAGGAATTCCCTTACTGCTTCCCAAAAGCGGTCCCATAGTGTTTTTGCTTGAGGTTTCTTTTCATATACAAACTCTTCGTCTTTATATTTTTCCTTAAAGTCTTTAGCTAGTTTTCGCTCTTTATATACAGGTGCTCCATACTGTATAACAGGGACAATGGTGTCCTCAGCAGGTGTACCGGCAAGCGAATCCAGGTATTCAGTAGTGTCCTGTTCATCCTGGGCATGAACATATAAAGGGCTGCCGGATAGCAGTAGGTATAGTAATAGTTTATTCACAGTCAGTTTTTTCATTATTCCTATTCCGGTTATTGCATTGCTGCCATTTTGTTCATCTTCTTATTCACCCTGAAAGGGTAGATAAGAAAGTAATAGGATATGAGCGATAAGGTAAAAAATATAATGAAAAGGTTCAGTACCCTGGGCATATCTGGCGAATAACGTGTTACAAACCCTTCAAGCATCCCGGCGGCAAATGTAAAAGGCATGGTAGCCAATACTATTTTCAGTCCGTTTTTAAAGCCTGTCTTAAGCGATGCCATCCTTGAGTAGGTTTTAGGGAAAAGTATACTGGCGCCTAATATAAAGCCCGCAGCAGCTTCTATAACGATCGCAAAAATTTCCATTGCGCCATGTATCCATATTCCGCGAACGCTTTCCCAAAAAACGCCCTGCTCATAAAAGAAATACTGAAATGAGCCCAGCATTACACAGTTAAAGAAAAGAATAGCCAGTGTTCCGAAACCGGCAAATACTCCAAATATGTAAGATTTGATGCCTACATACAGGTTGTTTGCAGTAATGCCCACGGCGCTGCCCCAGTTACTGCCGCTTTTGTATACTGCGACAGGATTGCCTTTCTCAATATTTTCGAGGGTCATGTTTACATAATCATCACCAAGGATAAGGCGTACAAAAGTAGCGTCGTTAGCTGCAGAGATCGCTCCTATGGCTGTAAAGAGAAAGAAGAGTATAAAAGCATATAAAACATAGCGCCTGTATTCATAAACGATAAGAGGTACCTCAGTCTTAAAGAAGTATACAAGCCTATTGCTTTCTTCGCGCCTGGTCTTATAAATTTTTTGATAGATAAGCGATGCGAGGTGGTTTAAATATACAACCGTCTTGCTTTTAGGGTAATAAGTCTGTGCGAATGACAAGTCGTTAACTAAATGTATGTACAGGCTTGCCAGTTCATCAGGATTTTTTTTAGCTTTACCGAAAATAGCCTGTTCAAATTCAAGCCATTTTTCTTTATTTTGTTTTATAAATGCAACTTCTCTCATACAGCGCTAAAATATAAAATATGTCAGAATTATCCATAACGACTACACAAAATGTGAACATTAATTTCACTGCGGCCCATGTTGGTAATCGTATATCAGCCCATATAATTGACAATTTGATAAAAGGGGCCTATGCTCTTTTATTTACTTATCTGGTTTTAGAACTTATGGGACTTGAAAATTACATGGCAAATCTGGATCAATGGGAGGCAGGCAC
Source organism: Flavobacterium hauense (assembly GCF_054457175.1). Classification (NCBI taxonomy): domain Bacteria; kingdom Pseudomonadati; phylum Bacteroidota; class Flavobacteriia; order Flavobacteriales; family Flavobacteriaceae; genus Flavobacterium; species Flavobacterium hauense. The sequence goes on along the minus strand of NZ_JBTKVX010000013.1, from coordinate 38,057 downwards.
CATATATCTGATCGCTTACCTGCCGGTGATTTTTTATACGTTGCTGTTCGAGAGCCTGTTTGAAGGACAGACACCGGGTAAAAAGCTGCTGAAGATTAAGGTTATCAAGATCGATGGCTACCAGGCATCATTTGGTGATTATCTTATGCGATGGCTAATGCGCCTGGTTGATATATTAATTGGTGGAGGACTGATAGGTATCATAGCTATGGCCAATAATAAAAAAAGACAGCGCCTGGGTGATATGGCAGCGGGAACGGCTGTTATTTTGCTTAAGAATGATATTAGTATAGATCACACGATTCTTAAAGAAGTACGTGATAATTATGTTCCTGTTTATCCGCTGGTGATTAAGCTTAGTGACAATGATGTTCGTATTATCAAGGAAACATTTGAAGCAAGCGTTAAAAATGCTGACTACGCCATGATAGATAAGCTACAGGCCAAAATAGAAAGTGTTACAGGTATTAAATCGGTCTCCTATAACTCAATGGCTTTTGTAGATTCTGTACTTCACGATTATAATTACTATACCCAGAAAATGTAATGTTTGATATTCTTGATATTCTAGGTACTATGGCATTTGCCATATCAGGTGCACTAACGGCTATTAATAAAAGAATGGACCCTTTCGGAGTGTTTGTCATTGCCTTTGTAACGGCGGTTGGCGGCGGTACCCTGCGCGATGTGCTGATAGGCAATACACCTGTTGGCTGGATGAAAAACCTTGATTATGTATATGTAATAATTGCAGGCTTTTTCATCACACTTATATTCAGGAGAAAACTTGACAAACTAAGAGTGTCGCTTTTTCTGTTTGATACCATAGGGTTGGGAGTATTTACACTCATCGGTCTTGAAAAGGGGATAGATACAGGACTGCATCCGGTAATATGCATAGCGTTGGGAACCATGACAGCTTGTTTTGGCGGCGTTCTCCGGGATATACTTTGCAACGAGATACCTGTAATATTCAGGAAAGAGATCTATGCTACAATATGCATTATTGGAGGATGCTTTTTCTTCCTCTTCCGTAAGTTGAATGTGCCACAGGATATACTTTACCTTGCCGTATCGGGTATTATTATAGCTATCAGGCTTTTGGCGGTAAATTATAAATGGTCGCTGCCGCCTCTTGATAGAGGTTGATAATATAGTTTATAAATTTGGTTTTGGAATAATTGAACCAATTTCATAAAGCTGATTTAAAAGTACTGTGAAAAGCTTATAAATTGATTTGAGTCTATCTATATCCTTTATTCTTCCCTCTACAAAAAAGGAAAGCTCTAATTCCTTATCTGGTAATTTGTCTTCCCAAATACCTTTTTGATTTGAGATTTCAAGATTTATTTTAGGCTGTTCTTCAATCCACCTTCTAATTTCATTATTTTTTAGTAATGCATTTACTTGTGAAGGATTATTGCTTTTAATTACAAAATTTTGATCAAAAATAACATCACCAATCTCAATATCTTGTCCTCCAAATAATTTAACTATCGAACTTATAATGCTTTTTCGGGCAATTTTAAATTTAAAACCATCAATAGTGATATATGGAGCTGTCACTCTTGTGTAAGTTTGTTGTACATCGCTATTAGCTACAGTTCTGTATTCAGTATAATTGTCAAATGTAATTTTCCAGTTATTATAAGTTATTTCAGTTTTATCGGAATGCCAATAATGCTGTTCAATATAGTTTCCATTTATTTGGCTTGCAAATGATTTCCAAATACTATCTTCTTCGCTCATTAATCATTAAATGTATTAAAAATATAGTGTTGTAATATTTACTTCGTTACATATACCCATCCCACAATTGGCTCAGGGAAATCCGGGTCGTTCAATTCCAATACAAAATAATAAGTGCCTACGGGTACTTCGGTTTTTTCAGATCCTATTTTAGAAACATCAGCTATAGCATCCCAGTCAGCAGTATTATGGTTTCCTGTCCATACCAATGTACCCCAACGGTTGTAAATTGTCATTTTGAAGTTCAGGAATACATTACGCAGGCCTTCTACAAAGAAGCTGTCATTAAGCCCGTCACCATTTGGTGTGACATAATTGTGGGTTGTTGGCTTACATTTTTTGGTTTTTAGCAGGAATGAAGCTGTTGTATGGCAGGTTCCGTTGAAAAGGCGGACGTAAATACGCGTAGGGTTTTGCTCAATTTTATAGTTTGAAGTATTGTATATAGGGTTAAAATCCTGGTCGGCATCGGGCTGAGATCTATAGAAGGTAACTTCTTCGTTAGGATAGTTCTTAAGTGATTGCGCATAACCCGAAAAGTCAAATGTTGCATTGCCAAAACCGGAGTCGCACTCTTCAATGTCATCAGGCTGTATAAGTACCGGCGATAGCGGAAGATTCTCAGGTTGGGCAAAATCATTATTAGTCTCATCGGTTTCAATTACAATACCGCTACCATTGCCTGTATCATCGGCAGTAAATTTTAATTCAAAGTCAAGCGGTATGCCTATAGGTACAGTAACTTCAATGAAGCCGGGTTCGCTTTCGCCAATCTCAAGCGTATTAATGGTATGTACAACAGTAAGCAGCGTGCCATCGGCATATATAGCTACAGGGGTATTAGCAGGCAGCACATCGGTACCGTTAAAGTTTCCTACGGTATAATGTATGTGCAGCACGCGCGAATTACATTGTTTGTATACATCGTCTATAGCCACAGTAGCATCAGGAAAATAGCAGTCGATAATAATAAGCGTAAATGAAGCGGTATCATAACAGCCGTTGGCATCGGTAAGGCGAACATAAATTTCGGTATTATGTACTGCATTATAACTATCAGGGTTAACAGGGTTGCTACCGCTGTCTGCGTCGCCTTGTGAGATATGGAAAGTAACACTATCAGTAGGAGATGCCTTAAGCGATTCGGCGTATGCCGAGAAATCAAACTCGCCAATACCGGAACCGTTAAATGTTTCACAGCCTTCTATATCCTCAGGCTGAACCAATACAGGTGATACCCAAAACGTAAATTGTGAGGTAAAGCTATTGTTCGTTTCATCAGTTTCGATCACAATACCACTGCCGTTGCCAATATCGTCTACCACAAAAGTAAGATTGAAGATAGGAGGGACATTTGCAAGCATGGTTATAGTTATAGAAGCAGTAAGGCTTCCGTCGATAGGAATGTCGGCTGTCGTAGTAGTGGTAGCAACCAATACCCCGTTTGCATAAATGGCGATAGGTGTATTTGCCGGAAGTATATCAGAACAATCAAAATTGTTTACCGTATAGTTTACCTGGATTACCCTCGAGTCGCAGCTGCTATTCATAGTATTGATTATTATGGTTCCATCAGGGAAAGTACAGTCTATGGCAATCAGATCGAAAGATGCGATGGTAGAACATCCATTAGGATCGTCCAGTCTTACATATATAGTTTCAGGGTTTGAAGTACTCAGATAGTTTGAAGTATCTGTAATCCGGTCATTTGTGTCCTGTGTCTGTGCGCCTGTCTGGGTGTGGTAAAAGGTAACGGTTTGTGCAGGGTCACTTTTTAATGACTCTTCATAGCCGGAAAAATCAAAGATTCCCACATTTGTATTGCTGGCAGTCTCGCAAACGGTTATATCCTGTGGACTTATAGGGTCAAGTGCCCATAGGATTGTATTCCATTCAAACCAGTTATTGCTTTCGTTAGTCTCTTTCACGGCCCCTGTACCTGTACCATCGTCGTCTACTATAAAAAGCAGCTGTACTTCACCGGTAAGGCCTGTAGGGAGCGGCAGCAACAGTGTTCCGCTTTCGCTGCCATTTATTTGTAATTCATTCTGGGTGGTAAAAGTTGTAAGCAGGTCTCCGTTAAAATAAACCGCTACGATAGTCCCGGCAGGCAGTGGGGCAGTACTGTTATCGTTATGAACAGTATAGCTTACCTGAAGCGTTTGCGCGGCACAGTCTTTAAATTCATCGTCTATGGTTATAGTAGCATCAGGAAGTTCGCTGTTAAGCTTAGTAACGATACAGTTTACCATTACAAAATCCCGTCCTGATGATAGTTCTATTTCAGCTGTTTCATCGCCGGGTGCGATATAGTTTTCGATATTATAGATGTCAAGATCCATATTGTACAAGTTGGTAGCTCCTGTAACGCTATTAGTACTGTTAAAAGCATTTGTAGGAGGGTTAAGGGCATTACTCAGTACGGAACCATTGATTGTAAGGCTTTCGCTTATAGCAAGGGCAGAATCCCCCTCCCAAGCCATGAAGCCTATTTTTGCCCCGTCGTTATCTACAACATTAAGGCTTGGCAGTGTTATGGATATTGCATTGGGCACATACTGCATGCCATCGTATACGTTCAGTTGATTTAATGGAAGGGTACTGTCTTCGTATACGATTGCTATGGCCCATCCTCCAAAATTAGTCTTGTTACTACAATACATTTCATCTATTACCACAGCAGTCAAATCGAGCTCTGACAAGGTGTACGTAGCATTTCCGGTCGCCTGCACTAAAGCAGTAACATCGGCAAAGGCACTAAAATAGGGACGCGGAATATCATCAAGAGTTATAGCGATAAGAGGGAATATACGTTCAGCGGTTATATCATTTCCATTTAGTTTTATATTTAAATCTCCTGTACCCGATCCCGCCCAATACAAATAGGCTGCCACTACGGTTTGTCCTGCCTGTAGGTTCATGTTTGCCGACGATGAGGTGTTTATGGCACAAACTCCAATGGGTTCCAGGTTATTTTCGGCAGGATTAAGGGTGTTTCCAACAAAAGTAAAATCGTATCTGCCGTTAAATTGTTCGTACAGGGAAATGTCAACCTGACTATATGTTGATTGAATGATTAAAAATGTAAAAAATACTAGTAGTCTTATTTTCACAGCATTATTTTTTGTTTAAAATTAACAAATATTTGATAACACCCAATTTTTTAGCATAAACAATGCTTATGAAATATCTTTAAGAGAGTATCGTTAAATAATTTCCTATTTTTACGAAATAATAAGCAGCGGATGTATAGCATAAAGCGATATGTAAAAGAAAACCTGAATCAATGGAATGGCTTTATAGCGAAGTCTAAAAACGGAACATTCCTTTTTCATCGTGACTTTATGGAATATCATCGCGACCGCTTTGAGGATTATTCGTTAATGGTGTTTAATGAAGACAAGCTTATTGCGGTATTGCCTGCACATAAAACAGGGAGTGATTTATATTCCCATTTCGGTCTTACTTATGGAGGGCTGCTATATTCTGAAAAAGCAAAACTGACGGATATTATAAGGGTTTTCGGGGCTATATTGGCATACCTGCATGAGAATGCCATTGAAAACCTGCATGTAAAACTTATACCTTCCATTTATCATAAATACCCTGCCGATGAATTCAGCTATGCTTTATTTGTGGCCGGGGCTTCAATTAACCGTAAAGACAGCCTTGCGGTTGTGGATCAAAAGAACAGGATTCCTTTTTCCACATTGAGAAAACGTACTATTAAAAAAGGGAAGGAAAATAACTATATTATTAAAGAAGAGACAGACTTCAGGCCGTTTTGGGAAGAAGTGCTTATTCCTAACCTGCTAAAAAAACATAATGCCAATCCTGTACACACTATAGAAGAGATTACCTTACTGCATCAAAAATTTCCTGACAACATAAAACAGTTCAGTGTATATAAAGACGGCTTGATCGTAGCCGGTACAACGGTATTTATAACAGATACTGTAGCCCACATGCAATATATATCCGGTAAGGAAGAATATAACGATCTTGGTGCGCTCGATTTTTTATATGACTACCTTATTAACAAAGCTTTTATAGACAAGCGTTTTTTTGATTTGGGTACTTCGAATGAAGCTCAGGGTACTAAACTTAATGAAGGCCTTATGTTTTGGAAAGAGGGTTTTGGGGCACGTACCATAATTCAGGATTTTTATGTGGTCGAAACGGCTAATTATAAACTGTTGGATAACGTTTTAATTTAATAAAGGCTGATGTCTGAAGCTAATAGTTCATACCACAAGATATTGAAATCTGCATCATTATTTGGAGTGGTACAGCTGTCCAATCTCTTAATATCTGTTGTGCGGTCTAAATTTCTTGCAGTATTAATAGGTCCTGCCGGATATGGTATTTTCGGTCTTTTAAATTCTACTGTAGATCTTGTGAGGCAGGCAACAGGCTTTAGTCTGGAAGTAAGCGGAGTTAAGAAAATAGCAGAAAGTAATTCGGTCAATAATATTTCTAAAACAGGGGAGTACACAGCAATATTACTCCGGCTCGCAATCATTACGGGTATTTTAGGCAGCGTGACTGTGTTGCTTTTATCGCCGCTGTTAAGTAAATGGACTTTCGGAGATTCAAGCCAGATTGTGGCATTTGTACTTATGTCGATATCTGTTTTATTCAGGCAGGTTACAAGTTCACAAAATGCTATTTTACAGGGTATATCTAAGTTAAGGTTTTTGGCTGAAGCAAATTTATGGGGTAACCTGATAGGATTATTGATCACACTGCCATTATTTGTTTTTTTTAAGATAAATGCTATTGTTCCTTCAATCATTTTATCATCAGTGATCAGCCTGATATTCTCGACCCTTTATTATAGAAAAGCTAATATCCCAATACCTAAGATTTCCTTCAAAAAATCGGTTGTTGAAGGGAAAGAAATTATTTTTTTTGGAGGATTATTATCGGTTAATGCTTTCCTGCCTGTGTTATCAAATTATTTGATTCAATTGTTTATAAACAGACACGGCGGACTCGAGCAGGTTGGTTTTTTTAATGTAGGCCTTCTCCTTGTAAATTCATATGTTGGTATAGTATTTAATGCAATGAGTACAGAGTATTATCCGAGGCTGGCGGCTATAGGAAATGATAATGCAAAGATTAGCAATGCTGTTAATCAACAGGCTATATTGTCAATGCTCATTATATTACCAATAATCATTTTATTTTTAGGAGGAGGAGAGCATATTGTACATCTACTATTTTCCGAACGTTTTAATGGTTGTATGGCTATGGCTTCCTGGTTTGTATTAGGTATGTTCTTTAAAGCTGTTTCATGGTCAATGGGGTATGTGATAATTGCTAAGGCTGATTCAAAGGTATTTGTAAAGACATCATTTATATTTAGCCTGTTATATCTTGTTTTATGTTTAGGTGGCTATCACTTACATGGGCTTAAAGGATTGGGTATGGGCTTATTGAGTTATTTCATATTGCATTTTCTTTCAATTTATTGTATTACCTATTACAGGTACAAGATGAGATTGTCAAAAGAGTTTTATAAAATATTTGTAATTGGTCTTGTGCTGTGCCTGATTTCAGTTTTATTGAATCAAGTGTCCTGGATTATATTCAAATTGTCGGCCTTTTTTGTACTATTTCTTGTTTCAGTCATATTTTCATTTAAAGAGATTGGCAGAAGAGTAGATTTAAAAAGTATCTTTACAAAGATTAAAAATAAAATAAGAAAGTAAACGGACAGGTATGTATGTTTTCCTTAGAAAAATCTATCGTAAACGAAAGATATTCAGAAAAATAAACTGGATAAAAACTATTTATTTTAACTTTAATAAGTTCCCTTTTGAAACGGCAAAAAAGCTTCCTGTTTTTATTTATGGCAGAGTAAAACTAAGTGATATAAGGGGAGAGATTGAAATCGATGCGCCTATTGAGACTGCTATGATCGGTTTTGGGCAGCCTTATGAATTTAATACTGTGCATAAGGGAACAGCAGAAATCGTATTAAGAGGCAAGATAGTATTTAAAGGCTATGTACAGTTTGCTAAAGATTATTTTATTTATGTAGGGAAAGGTGCATATGCTGAGTTTGGTCATATGTCATCACTGGGTACCTCAGGTAAAGTTGTATGTACCAATAAAATTATTCTTGGAAATTATGCGAGATTAGGTTCTGAATCCCAGATTATAGATACTAATTTTCATCAAATGAGGGATGCCGTTACAGGAGAAAAATTTCCACTCTCTGCACCTATAATCATAGGCGATTATAATTATATCAGTAACAGGGTTTCTATAATGCAAAATACCCATACACCCAATTATTGCACTATTGCATCGAACACGCTTTGTAATAAAGATTATAGGGAGTTTGGCGAAAATTCGCTTATAGGGGGAATTCCTGCAAAACTCTTAAAAAACAATATTACCAGAGACTGGAATACCGAAAGAAATCTTTTGGATGAGTTGCTCAAAATATTGAAGTAATTTTCGATGCTGAATGTTACGACTTTAAAAGGAGAAACTATCACCAAGAAATTGGTGAAAAATTAATACCTTAAATCCGGGCATCGCCCGGATTTTTATTTATTCCACTTTTCAAGATATTCGTTAGCAACTTTTATATAATCGTGTTCCTTTTCTATAAAAGCACGTGCTCTCTTGCCTATTGCAACAATTTCATCAGGATTTTCAATAAGATAGGATAATTCATTAACAAGCGAATCAACATCAGGCAGAGCATTTATTGCTACTCTATCAGTAATATTAAAGTGCTCATTAACTTCAAGCTCGTTTCCTGAAAAAACCACCTTTCCTTTTGCCATCGCTTCAAGTGCATTATAACCCTTATCATAGGAGTATACCTGGTCTAAAAGGATGTGGCATTTATTATATAATGTAACATAAGTGTCGTAAGGAACAGACCTGGTAGTAATTATTTCTACACGGTCTCCATATTTTTCTGCAATAACATCAAGAGCTTTTTCAAAGAAGTCATTCCCTTTTTTGTAATAGTTGACCTTATTAATACCGTGAAAAATAACGATTCTGGAAGTCACGGGAGACGGAATATCAATTACTTTTAAATTTTCGGTGTTAATTGGGAAAGGTATAAGGCCTGCATATTTTGGATGCCCCTGTAAGGGAATGGCATAATCCATATTTCCTGCGATAACCTTCTCAATATGTTTGTAGACAAATTCATGGAGTTTCTTAAACGGTTTACTTACATACATCATTGTAAATTCGCAATGCCTTGCATCCGGATGGATCTCGCACGGCGTTAGAACAGAGTATTTAAACTTGTCAGCAAGCATATAGCTAACGCATACATAATCGTCTCCACACGAAGAAAGATAGCTTTTTTTGTTATGCTTAAAGATGTAAGAGAGTAATTTGGGTTCTATAGACGGGGCGCAGTGCAGCGGATATTCATTGATAAGCTGTACAACGTCAAAGCCGGCTAATTGTTTTCGTTTACTATAAAATTTTAGTGCTATCTCTAAATGGGCAAGATCAAATTTTAAAAGCCTGTATACTGCCTGCCTTATTTTATTCAGAATATAATTGTCCTTAAACAGACTGGCATACAGGAAAATATCGGCAGGGTAGTTTTTGAAATCATTATCGCTTAGGATAACGACCTCATGTCCAAGTTGGACTAATCCTTCTTTTAGTGAATTGTGAAATCTGCTGTACTCCCCTAAAAGCAATATTCTCATAAGATTTTTTTATATTTGACGAAAGTAGCAAATATAGTTCATGCGCCATATTCCGAAAACAAAAATTTGTCTTATTGGCGAAACCTTATCTGGCGGGGGAGCTGAACGTGTACATGCTTTTCTCTCACAATATTTTGATGCTAAAGGCATAGAAGTACATAATGTAGTGGTTCAGGATAAAATTAGCTATCCGTTTTCAGGGCAACTGCTCAATTTAGGATTGTTTAAGGATGAGAAGAATGGCTTTATTAATAAACTGAAGCGTTTCCGGGTACTTCGCAGGTATATAAAAGAACAGCAGTTTGATTATATAATTGACTTCAGGATGCGAAGAAAGTATTTTCAGGATCTTTTGATTTCCAGGTTTATTTATACCGCTCCCACAATATATACTATCCATAGTGGGATTTTAGAATGGTATATGCCAACACAATCCTGGCTGGTAAGACTGATTTACAGTAATGCGTATGGAGTTGTGAGTATTACAGATAAAATGAAAAACCGCATTGAGGGCCTGTATGGGTTGAAAAATGTAGTGAATATCTATAATCCGATTGATCTTGATTTTATCCAGAGAAGGTCTGAAGAGACATTTGAGACGGCATTTGATTACATTGTTGCAGCGGGTAGTATGCGCAAGAATAATGTAAAGCAGTTCGATATTTTAATTAAGGCGTTTGCGAACTCTGTTTTGCCTGAAAATAATATAAAACTGCTTATTTTAGGTCAGGGGAGCTTACAGGAAAGTCTTCAGCAGCTTGCCAGAAAAAATGGTGTCGAAGATAAAGTTGTTTTTAAAGGGTTTCAGGAAAATCCGTATGTTTATATGCGAAATGCCTTATTTTACGTGTTAACAAGTAGGAATGAAGGTTTGCCAATGGTACTGCTTGAATCTTTGGCTTGTGGTACACCTGTTGTCTCTTTTGATTGTTTTACAGGACCGTCAGAGATAATTGACGATAAAGAAAATGGATTACTTATAGAAGATCAGGATATTGAGAAGCTTGTCGAAGGAATTAACCTGATGTTTAATGATAAGGAGCTGTATGCAAAATGCAAACAAAATGCAAAAGCAAGTATTGCTAAATTTTCTTTGGAAAAAATAGGCCGGGATTGGCTGAAATTCCTTAAAATTGATGTTAAATAAATATAATGGATATACAGATCATAAACATCCCTAAGTTTGAGGATTATACCGGAAATGTGGGAGTTATAGAGAAGGGTACAATGCCTTTTGAGCCTAAGAGAATATTTTATCTGTATAATATTTTGGGGGATTCCAAAAGGGGAGAACATGCTCATAAAGAACTAAAACAGTTTTTGATAGCGGTTTCAGGTAGTTTTGATTTTACAGTAACAGACGGCACAAATAAGGAAATTATAAAACTGGATTCTCCGGATAAGGGTTTGCTTGTAAACCCGGGTTTATGGGGTGAACTCTCTAATTTTTCGCAGGGAACTGTGTGTATGGTACTGGCTTCTGATGTATATGATGAAAGTGACTATATAAGAAACTACAGTGACTACCTTGAATATGTAAAAGCTAATAAGTAGTTGGATTAATCCCTTTTCTGATAAGGACAGTCTTCATTTTTTTTATGAATTTTAATAGAAATACAGGGGCATACAGTAATACTGTTTGTTTATAATTCAAATTGCTGAGCTGTATTGCTTTTAGCATCTTTTGGTAGTTAGCAACGTCACCGGCGAGCTTATATCTGTTTGCCATTGTGTACCTGTGAAAATCCAGATATTTTTTTAGAGCTGCATTTTCAGGATTTGACTTTTCATAATAGTCGTGATCAATGATTGTTTTCCCCTTAAGGGATGAATGGGTAATCTGATTCTCTGAAAACATTGTGATATCTGCCAATGGCTCATCAATGTAGGCTAATACTCCTGTGAGGTTGGCCTTAACATTAAAGTCAATATCTTCGCCCATGTTAATTTCTTCTTTGAAGTAGCCTACTTTCTCAAAAATATTTTTTTTGAAACTTATGCTTGAATAGCAATAAATATGTTTGTGGATTCCTGATTTGAAAAAATTGTCAATCAATCCTGTTTTCAGTCCGGTAGGATGTTTAATTATTACATTGTTTGGATAAACTTCGCAGTAATTTGATCCATAAATATCGGCTTCAGGGTAATTTATAATGAGCTGATGAATTTTCTCTAAAAATTGAGGTTTCCAAAGGTCGTCGGCATCCAGGAAGGCAACGTAATCAGCAGTCGCATTTTTTATTCCTGTATTCCTGGAAGCAGAAAGGCCGCTGTTTTTCTCATGGTTCACAATACGAATTCTGCTATCGTAAACGGCTTGCGCAATAGAAAGGCTGTTGTCTGTCGAAACATCATTGATAATAATAATCTCGAAGTCAGTAAAAGTTTGTGCTAAAACACTTTGTAGCGTAGCAGCAATATAATTTTCTTTATTGTACAGCGGTATTACTACTGAGAAGAAGGGCATAAGTGTTATTTAAGTGTACAAATATAACCAAGCCTGTAAATATCAAGGCAAAAAAGATTTGGGTCTTTTTTCAGGATCATTTTTCGGAGTAATGGTTCGGTTATTTTAAAGCCAAGAGATACTAATCCTGTAAGTCTGTATTTTTTTAGTTTTTTGTAATGTTTCAATAACCCGTTTATATTCTCTATACCATCAGCGTTGGCAAGAAATTGCTTTCTGCTTTCAACGGCCTGTAAGGATTTTTTAAAAAACACATCATTATCTTCCAGCCCTAAATGGTATACCGGATTATCTATATGCACAATAGCTACATTATTTTTATAAAGTTGGTAGCTAAAATATATATCCATCCCATAAAGGTTGTGGCTTTGCGGGTAATTATATTTAAGGAATATGTCTTTTTTAATCATCAGGTTACCTGATAAAATAGCCCCATAAGGATTTTTAGTTCTCTCTATGGCGGTTACTTCTTCCCTTAGGCGTCCGTATTTATGACGTAATTCTTTGTTTGCTTCAGGAGTTTCATCAATATAAGCAACACCTCCTAATACGACATCGTTGGTGATAGTAAGAATGTAGTTTTTAATAAAATCAGGCGATACTGGAATTACGTCAGAATCTAAAAATAATAGTGAATCATAGCGGGCGGCTTCTGCAAGTTTTTTACGGGTAAGGGTACGCCCCAGATTTTTTTCGTTTTTTAGGTAAATTATGTTTTCACTTGTTATCTCAGGTAAAAAGTATTCTGTTGAAGCATCATCCAGTACAATTATCTCGAAGACAATACTTTCTTCTATACATTGGTTGTATAGCTTAGTTACAAGTGAATTTACATTGTAATTGTATGTAGGAATGAGAATGGAAAGCATAAGGGTTATTTGTTACAAATGTAATAAGATATATCTGGATTTTATAAACTCTCAAATTTACACAAAGAAAATATTTATTATTTAATTTTAAATTAAATCTCAACTAAATGTAATTATTTTCTGACTTAAATTTTAACACAACATTAACTTTTACTTGTTAATTTAAAGTTAATATCCTGTAGATTTGTAGTTGTAAACCAATTATTTAAATTATGAAAACAAAACTTTTTATTTCAGGTATGCTGCTTTTTGCAGTTCCTCACATCAATGCGCAAACAACAGCTACAACTACAAAAACGACCCATGGAGAAGAGAGTGGGCAGCTCTTTGGGCCAAATGTACATATAGGCTATCAGGCAGGTAATGCAAGCTCTGGTAATCCAAACCCAACAGGAATAGTAGTTGGAATAATTCCTTCAAACAACTCCTTTGTAGGTTATCAGGCAGGAAAAGCTAATTACAATGGTTCAAATAATACTTTTTTAGGTTTCCAGGCAGGTATACTCAATTATAATGCCGACAAGAATGTGTTTTTAGGAGCTATAGCAGGTGCAAAAAATACAAGTGGCGAGTACAACGTTTTTACAGGATATGCTGCTGGTAACAGTAATGTTTCCGGAGGCAATAATACATTTACAGGATACAATTGTGGATTTAAAAATACCGCTTCTAATAATTGTTTTTATGGATACCAGTCTGGCTATAATACAACTACTGGGGGTAGTAATATATTTATCGGTTCTGGAAGTGGTCATGCTAACAGTACAGGTTCCGATAATGTTTTTTCAGGAACTTATTCAGGTGTTTCTAATACCCAGGGTGCAGCAAATGCATTTTATGGAAATGGTTCAGGTAATGCAAATACTACCGGAAGCTATAATGTACATTTGGGATTTAATTCTGGCTACTCAAGTAATTCAACTATTGGCAAAAATGTTTATTTAGGAGCCGGAGCCGGAAGTAATAATACTAGTGGGGGAGCTAATGTTTTTGTCGGTTTTGAATCAGGTAAATTTGAAACAGGAAGCAATAAATTATATCTTGCTAATACATCTACATCGGCACCTCTTGTTTATGGTGATTTTTCTACAGGAAAGGTAGGTATTGGTGGCATGAATAGTTTTCCTGCAAATGCAGGCAGTATACCGGTGGGGGGGTATAAATTGTTTGTAAAAGGAGGTATTCTAACAGAAGAAGTTAGAGTTCACCTGGCAACCGGTTGGGCTGATTATGTTTTTGCAGATGATTACAAACTTCCAACACTAAACGAAGTAGAAAAGTATATAGCTGATAACGGCCACCTGCCGAATGTACCTTCTGCACAAAGAGTAAAAGAAGATGGGATTGAGCTTGGCCAAATGGCAAACATACAGCAGGAAAAAATTGAGGAACTTACATTGTATGCTATCCAGCAAAACAAACAGATTGAAACTCAAAAATCGCAGTTAGAGCAACAGCAAAAAGAAATTGACGAACTAAAAGCGGCTGTAAAAGCTTTAGTGGCTAAACAATAATTATACGTTTAATCTAAATTTTAAAATTATGAAAAACGTATATTTATATATAATGTTTTTGCTCATAGGCTTTAATGGCTTTGGGCAGGATTTACGCAATTCAAACTGGCTTTTTGGAGATTATGATTGGTTAAGATTTTCAGGAAATCCTACAACTGTAACATCATTAACTGGTAGCCAAATGAACATTTGGGAAGGCTGTGCGTCAGTTTCGGATGAAAATGGGAATCTATTATTTTATTCTAATGGCATGACTGTTTGGAATAAAAATCATGTTCCTATGCTAAATGGTAATAATACATTAATAAGTTCAATATCAAATACACAAGGTGTTATCATTGTTCCAAAACCGGGTCATAATAAAATGTATTATGTGATTTATATTGACGGAAATACTGGATTCAAAAAAGGCTTACGATACTCAGAAGTCGATATGTCGAACGGTCTGGGACAAGTTGTTCTTTCCTCAAGAAATACGGTTTTAAAAGATCACAATGGAGTTGATATTAATGAAAGTTATAATAATGGTTCGGAAAAACTTACTAGTACAAAACACGCAAATGGTGTAGATTATTGGGTTGTTGTATGTGTGAAAAATTATATATATTCTTATATTGCTACTTCATCAGGTATATCACTTAGTAATTCTACAGTTAGTCCTATTGAAATACTTCCAACAACAGATAGAAGTGGATCAATGGCGTCAGGCCATATGAAGATTAGTCCTAATTCTCAGAGGGTTGCAATCGCTTACCAAAATAATATTGATATAAACGATCCTCCCTATGGAGGAGTTGTAACTGGGATATTTAATAATGTAACTGGTCAGGTTACAAATATAAAAACTATAAAGGTTAATCAAAATCCTTATGGAATAGAATTTTCTCCTAACAGTAATAATATATATTTTGCAACCATGTCAGATGCAAGTTGGCCAAGAAATCTTTATATAATGACAACATCTACTGGCTATAGTTTTTTATCTGTAATAAATACAGATGGTAATACTAATCCGGGAGCACTTCAATTAGGTATAGACAATAAGATATATATGGCAAAAATGAATACTAAGAAAATGTGTATTATAAACAATCCTGATAATGCTAGTAATCCTGATTTTATTAATAACTTTTTGACTCTGAGTGGTTCATCCAGTTCTCCTCCGAACCATAGATGCGGAGGATTGCCTCAATTAGTACATTGGCAGGATGCCTGTCCTTCAGATTTAGTATTGACATCTACTACCCATGATGTTTTAGCTCCATCCCAGGATAACCGTCAGGCATCAAACACTATTACGGCATCAAATGTCATCAACAACGGAGCCATTGGTATTTATCATGCGGAAGAAGATATCGTTTTTAAGCATGGATTTTCGAGTGCTAATGGTTCAGTATTCAGGGCGTATATTCAAGGCTGCTCTGATGAATTTGTAGGTTTGAGAACTTCGGGTGAAGATGAAACTATGAGAACTGCTTCTATTGAAGAAGAAAAAGAATTGTTCACTTTATATCCTAATCCAGCTGTTACAAGTGTTACAATAGCTTCAGATAAAGAGATGCAAAGCATTACAGTTACATCTTTAGATGGTTTTACATTGTTTCAGGGAGATATTAAGTCTAATTCGTATGATTTAAATGTAAGTAGTTATCGTAAAGGTATTTATCTAATAAACATCATAACAGCAGATGGCGAAATGGAAATGAAGAAGCTCATAAAAGAGTAGTTTATTTGTATAAAACAAAAGGCTGCCAATTGGCAGCCTTTTTATATTTCTAAATATCCAAAAATCGAATAATCGGTGTTAAACCGTCCTTTGAACAACCTCAAATAAAGTCCCATTTTCGCATTTAAGTGTTTTGCTCGGAAACTTCATTAATAGGGCATAGTCGTGCGTAGCCATAATGATGGTCTTTCCATTTTGGTTGATCTCACGAAGCAACTGCATAACCTCTACGCTGGTTTGCGGATCAAGGTTTCCTGTAGGCTCATCGGCAAGGATGACATCGGCATCGTTTAATAGTGCACGTGCCACGGCAATCCTTTGCTGCTCACCACCTGATAGCTGGTGCGGCATTTTATTGGCTGCGTTTTTCATACCTACTTTTTCAAGTACTTCATTTATTTTGACTTCCATTTCCTGAGTTTCGCTCCAGCCTGTGGCTTTAAGTACAAAAAGCAGGTTTTCGCTAACGCTTCTGTCCGGAAGCAGTTTAAAGTCCTGGAAAACAATTCCGATTTTCCTTCTCAGGTATGGGATATCCCTTTCTCTTAATGTCTTTAGGTCATAGTCTACAAACGTGCCTTCGCCATCTTTCAGCTTGAGGTCGGCATAAAGCGTTTTCATCAAACTACTTTTACCCGATCCTGTTTTACCTATTATATAGATGAATTCACCATGATTGACCTCAAGGTTAATATCTGATAATACGGCATTGTGATCCTGGTAGATGGTAACGTCTTGTAACGACAATACTGGCTGGGACATATGTTTGTGGTGTTTGTTTTGGTAAAAGTAATAAGATAACGCGGCTATTCAAAATTTTATTTCAGGCAGCCCGATTCATATCAGATTTCGTGCTGTTATGATTTTCTTAAAACGATACTAAAGCATAATAACATCCGTTAAAATAGAATAAGAATTGATATATTTGGCTTACCTAAAAAACACAACACACATGCGCAGACTAAACAGGCTACTCCTATTTTCTGTACCGCTTTGGGGCTTAAGCCTTTCGGCACAACAATCATCTATTTATACACACCAATTAAGGGATTTCGACAGGGCTGTAACGCTTTATAATGATAAGCAATATCAGGCTGCACAAATACTTTTTGAAAAAGCAAAGGGCGAAAACCAGGAAACAGAAGTGCAGGCCGACTGTGCTTATTACATAGCCAATTGCGCCATAAGGCTTGATCAGATGGATGCCGATATGCTTATGGAGAACTTTGTAGAAGACTATCCTACTAGTACTAAGCAGAACCAGGCTTTTGTTGAGGTTGCCGGTTATTATTTCAGCCAAGGGAAATACCCTCAGGCGCTGGAATGGTATGATAAAGTTGATGAAACCAATATGAGTGTTGCGGACAGGGATCGCTACAACTTCCAGAAAGGGTACAGCTACTTTAGTGCAGGTGATAAAAAACAGGCAGACAAGTACCTGAACAAAGTTATTAATTCTAAGGAATATGGCTCACAGGCCAAATATTACCTTGGTTTCATGTCATACGAAAGTGATGACTACAAAAAGGCAAGTCAGCTTTTTGATCAGGTTGAGGAGAAGGATAAGTACAAAGAAAAAATGTCATACTTTCAGGCCGACATGAATTTTAAGCTGGGGAACTTCCAAAAGGCAATAGACCTTGGTGTGCCTCAATTGCCGAAGTCGGATGCTAATGAGAAGTCAGAACTTAACAAGATTATAGGGGAGAGCTATTTTAACCTTGGCAAATATGACAAGGCGATACCTTACCTTAAAGATTACCATGGAAAAAAAGGAAAATGGAACAATACCGATTTTTACCAGTTAGGTTATGCTTACTACAAGCAGGGGGATTATGAAAATGCTATTGCTCAGTTCAATAAGATTATTGAAGGCAACGACTTTGTTGCCCAAAATGCCTATTACCATTTAGGGGAAAGCTACCTGAAGACAGGTAAAAAGCAACAGGCGCTAAATGCATTTAAAACAGCATCTGAAATGGAGTTTGATGCCAAAATTCAGGAGGATGCTTATCTGAACTATGCAAAATTAAGCTATGAGATAGGTAACCCTTACCAGAGTGTTCCTGAAGTGCTGGGGTCTTTCCTTCAAAAATATCCGGCTACTCCGTTTAAGCAGGAAGTGCAGACTTTGCTTATAAGCTCATACATAACTTCAAAGAATTATAAGGAAGCATTGGCATTGCTGGAGAAAGATAAATCTCCTGCAAACAGGCCTGCCTACCAAAAAGTGACTTTTTACAGAGGTACAGAGCTGTTTAACGACGGTAATTACCAGGATGCCATGGCTATGTTCAAAAAATCTATTGCAGAGCCACGCGATGCGAAGATTACTGCCCGTGCAACCTACTGGAAAGCGGAAACCGAATATGTACTTGATGCTTTTAGCGAAGCACTGATAAGTTACAAGCAGTTTGGTGGTTCTGCAGAGGCTAAGAATACTCCGGAATTCAAAAATTATAACTATAACTTGGCTTATACTTATTTCAAGCTGAAAGAATATGAAAATGCGGCTAAATACTTTCAGGAGTATGTGTCTTCGGCTGCAGCCAAAGGTGATGCGGTACGACTTAATGATGCTTACTTACGTTTAGGAGATAGCAACTTTGTAACTGCTAAATACTGGCCTGCAATGGAGGCGTATAACAAAGCTATCGACATGAAAGGTATTGATGCTGATTATGCATTCTTCCAAAAAGGGCTTAGCTACGGTTTTGTGGCAAGGAATGAGAAAAAGATTGAAGACCTGACCAAATTCGTAGCTACTTATCCTAAGTCAAAATATGCTGATGATGCTTTGTATGAAATAGGTAATACCTATGTTGCTGAAAAGCAGACTCAAAAAGCAATTGCTGCCTATGACAGGCTTGTTACTGAGTACAAAGGAAGTTCGTATACGTCAAAAGCGATCATGCGCCAGGCGCTGATATACTACAATGCTGAAAATGACGAACAGGCATTGGCGAAATTCAAGAAAGTAGTGGCCGAGTTCCCTAATACTCCGGAAGCAATGGAGGCGGTTACGACAGCACGACTTATCTATGTTGATAATGGCCGTACAGATGAATATGCGGCATGGGTAAAAACGCTTGGTTTTGTTGATATCAGCGATGCTGATCTTGATAACACAGCCTTTGAAGCTGCCGAAAAGCAATATCTTCAGAATAACAACAAGCAGGCCATATCTTCGCTTAGCGGTTATGTAACCAAGTTCCCTAACGGAATATCGTCGCTTAAGGCTAACTTCTATCTGGCGCAGTCCTATTATGCCGAAGGGCTTGAATCGAACGCTATCCCTCATTACGAATTTGTAATTGCAAAATCAAGAAGTGAATATACAGAGCAGGCATTAGCGAGATTGTCGCAGATCTATCTGAAGAAAAATGATTATGCCAAAGCAACTCCTGTGCTAAAACGTCTTGAAAGCGAAGCAGACTTCCCACAAAATGTAACTTTTGCACAGTCTAACCTGATGAAGGCTTACTACGATCAGGAAGATTTTGCCAACGCAGTGATATATGCCGATAAGGTACTGGCAAATAGCAAAACTGAAGACAGGGTAAAAAGTGATGCGCAGATTATTGTGGCACGCTCTGCTATTAAAACAAATAATGAAGCTAAAGCAAAAGAGGCCTATGCCAAATTGCTGACCATTGCCAAAGGTGAGCTTGCAGCTGAGGCATTGTACTATGATGCTTACTTTAAAAATAAAGATGGAAAATATGAAGCTTCAAACACTGCTGTGCAAAAGCTTTCTAAAGATTATTCGGGCTACAAATATTTTGGTGCCAAAGGCCTTGTTGTAATGGCTAAAAACTTTTACGGACTTAAAGACAGTTTTCAGGCAACATATATTCTGGAAAGCGTTGTCAAGAACTTTACTTCTTACCCGGATGTGGTAGCGGAAGCACAAAAAGAGCTTGATGTCATTAAGGCTGAAGAAGCAAAACGTAATTCATCTATCCAAAATTAATTAGCGCCATGAAGATCAAATTTCAATATATAGCCATAATAGCGGCATTTCTTTCGGTAAGCGGTGCTTATGCTCAAAAGAAAGACGAAAATATAGGAACAGAAGTGGTAAATGTTGTAAAGCCATACACGCCAACCATATCTGATGCCTTTAAAGTAAAAGAAACACCTGTTATTGAAGATGAGGATAACTCAAAAAAAGAAGTTATTGAATATAATATCTTTTCGTTTCCTGTAGCTTCGACTTTCACGCCTTCTAAAGGTAAGGCGGCAGGGGTGGACAGGCCACAGCGTGAAAAGCTGTATAACAACTATGCTACGCTTGGTGTAGGTAATTACGGTACCATTAATGCTGAACTTTTTGTTACTGAAAATCTTAACCGAAATGAATATGTGGGTGGTATGCTACGTCACCTTTCCTCGCAGGGAGGGATAGAGAAAGTAAGGGTAGATGATAAGTATTATAATACCTCAATTGACCTTACTTACGGAAACCGCCAGAAAGAATACAGCTGGAATACCGATTTGGGCTTTCAGAACCAGGTATACAACTGGTACGGGCTTCCGACGGATTATGTAGATTTTGAAAATCTAAATATAAATTTTGACGCCATTGACCCTAAGCAAACGTATAATTCGTTCTATATAGGAGGTAAGATCGCTGCTGAAGATAGTTTCTTTAGAGAAGCGTCGGCTCAGTTTAAACGTTTTTGGGACGCTTATGGTTCAGCTGAAAATCGTTTTTACATCAAGCCGTCACTGGATATTGATGTAATGGATGAAAAGATCAAAGTAGACTTTATTGCTGATTATGTTGGCGGTACTCTTGCTGATGATACTGAGTTCCCCATAGAATATAGTAACTTTAATCTTGGTGTACAGCCAAGTCTTGTTTATCAGAAAGATGATTTTTCGGCCCAGTTGGGAGCAGGATTGTTCTATAGCATGGGTAAGCTTGGAGATGACAGCGACAGTAAGTTCTATATCTATCCGCAGATAAAGGCATCATATAAAGTAGTAGGAGACCTGATGATAGCGTATGCAGGTGCTGAGGGTAGCTTAAAGCAAAATTCGTATGCTGACTTTGTAAGCCAGAACCCATTTATTTCACCAATGCAGGTAATTGCGCCAACTAACCAGCAATATGACATATATGTTGGTCTTAAAGGTAAGCTGGCTAATGCAGTAGCTTATAATATCCGTGGATCGTACATGAATGAGGATGATAAGGCATTGTTTGTGAATTTTAATCCGGGAGTGCTGCCGGGTCCTGGAGCTGATCTTCAGGGTTTTCAGTATGGAAACTCATTTAGTGTAGTGTATGATCAGGTGCAAACCATAAGTTTCTTTGGAGAGCTTAAAGCTGACTTTTCTAAAAGCGTAAGCTTTGGAATTAATGGAACTTTTAATAGTTATTCTATGGATGCGCAATCTGAAGCATGGAACCTTCCTCAGATAAAAGTAGGCTCAACACTTGATGTTGATATCACAGAGAAGTGGTATGCAGGCCTTAATCTGTTCTTTGTGGGTGACAGGAAAGACATTGTATTGCCTGATAATACTTTTGTTGAGACTGGTATGGATTACAGTACTCAAGTGGTTACGCTTAAAAGTTATTTTGACCTTAATGCCCATGTGGGATATAAATACAGTGAACGCTTAACCGGTTTCCTGAAGCTTAACAATATTGCTAACCAGGATTACGACCGCTGGGTGAATTATCCGGTTCAGGGCTTCCAGTTTCTTGCCGGGGCATCCTACAAGTTTAATTTTTAATTATTTAAAAATTCAAAATTGAAAGATTTAAAGATTGGGTTTCTCAATTTTTAAATCTTTCAATCGTTTAAATCAACAATACATTGCAGACCTTAAAACATAAAATACTCAATTACTACAAACAACAGACTGAAGACCGTATCGATGCCTTTCGGGATATGATTGCGGAACTTACCGTTGATGCTGCTAACGATGCTAAAGGCTCGGCAGGGGATAAGCATGAGACAGCTTTGTCTATGATGCATCTGGAGCAGGAAAAGCTGAACCACAAGCTTGGTGAATTCATTGCGCAAAAAGGAGTGCTTGAAAAGATAAATCCCGATGCTAAAACAACCAAAATAGCAATGGGAAGCCTTGTGAAAGCAAACGGTATGCATTTGTTTGTAAGTGCAGCATTGCCGAAGATTACGATTGATGGAGTTGCGATAATAGCATTATCCCCGCAATCGCCTTTAGGAATGAAGCTTATGGGGATGGAAGCCGGAGGCGAATTTGAAATAAGCGGAACAAAATATAGCATTGAAGAAATACATTAAGTCGTGCTAAATGCTTTAAGTGGTTAAGCTATTTTGCATTGATTTTAACACTATAGTACCGATTCACTATGCCTTCGTTTGATTTGATAAATTGTTGATAACTTACCTCTTAAAAAGGGTGTTTTGATAGCTTTATCCCTACTGATTTTATATATTTGTTCGTTAAACTTAAAATTTCGTTAACAAACAGTTTTATGAGTGAAGAAATAAAGAAAAACAATTATTCGGCTGACAGTATTCAGGCCCTTGAAGGAATGGAGCACGTAAGGATGCGTCCTTCCATGTACATTGGCGATGTGGGTACAAGAGGTCTTCACCACCTTGTTTATGAGGTTGTAGATAACTCAATTGATGAGGCTCTTGCCGGACATTGTGATACTATTCATGTTGCGATTAATGAGGATAATTCCGTTACTGTAGAAGATAATGGCCGTGGTATCCCGGTAGATATACATAAAAAAGAAGGCGTTTCTGCACTGGAGGTTGTAATGACCAAAATTGGTGCGGGAGGTAAGTTTGATAAAGATTCCTATAAAGTATCGGGAGGTCTGCACGGTGTAGGTGTATCGTGTGTGAATGCACTTTCTGACCACCTGAGGGCTACGGTTTACAGGGATGGTAAGGTGTATGAGCAGGAATACGAGAGAGGTAAATCATTGTATCCTGTAAAGCAGATAGGTGAAACCGAAAAAAGAGGTACTACGGTAACTTTTAAGCCGGACACAACGATATTTACACAGACTACTGAGTATTCTTATGACACGCTTGCTGCACGTATGCGTGAGCTTTCTTTCCTTAATAAGGGTATAACGATTACGCTTACCGATAAAAGAGAAAAAGACGATAAAGGTGAATTCCTTGGCGAAACTTTCCATTCTCAGGAGGGTCTTAAGGAATTCGTTAAGTTCCTTGATGGCAACCGTGAGCCTATCATTACCCATGTGATCAGCATGGAAACTGATAAGGGAGAGGTGCCGGTAGAGGTTGCATTGATCTATAATACAAGCTACTCAGAGAATATCTTCTCTTATGTAAATAATATTAATACTCATGAGGGGGGTACACACCTTTCGGGTTTCCGTAGAGGTCTTACCAATACCCTTAAAAAATATGCTGATAACTCAGGGCTTCTTGAAAAACTGAAGTTTGAGATATCGGGAGATGACTTCCGTGAAGGTCTTACTGCGATTATATCGGTTAAGGTTTCTGAGCCTCAGTTTGAAGGGCAGACAAAAACCAAGCTGGGTAACCGTGAGGTTGTTGCTCCGGTAAGCCAGGCAGTAAGCGAAATGCTTGAGAATTACCTTGAGGAGAATCCAAATGACGCCCGTATTATTGTGCAGAAGGTTATCCTTGCGGCGCAGGCACGTCACGCAGCTAAAAAAGCGCGTGAGATGGTGCAGCGTAAGACGGTTATGGGTGGTGGCGGACTTCCGGGTAAGCTATCTGACTGTTCTGAGCAGGATCCTGCAAAATGTGAAGTGTTCCTTGTAGAGGGTGACTCGGCAGGTGGTACTGCAAAACAAGGACGTGACAGGGCTTTCCAGGCTATCCTTCCGTTGAGGGGTAAGATTCTTAACGTTGAGAAAGCAATGCATCACAAAGTATTTGAGAACGAAGAGATTCGAAATATATTTACTGCTCTTGGTGTAACTATTGGTACACCGGAAGATAGTAAGGCGCTTAACCTTGAGAAACTGCGCTACCATAAAGTGGTTATCATGTGTGATGCCGATGTTGACGGTTCTCACATCTCTACACTTATCCTTACGTTCTTCTTCCGTTTCATGAAAGAGCTTATAGAAAATGGCCACGTGTATATTGCTACGCCGCCACTTTATATGGTTAAAAAAGGAACGAAGAAAGAATATGCATGGAATGATAACCAGCGTGACCTGATTACTGAGAAAATGGGTGGTGGGTCATCGGTACAGCGTTATAAAGGTCTTGGAGAGATGAATGCTGAGCAGCTTTGGGAAACTACACTGGATCCTGAATATCGTACGCTTCGTCAGGTTAATATTGACAGCCTTGCTGAGGCTGACAGGGTTTTCTCTATGCTTATGGGGGATGAAGTGCCGCCAAGAAGGGAATTTATCGAAAAGAATGCTGCTTACGCCAGAATTGACGCATAAGGGCTTTTCTATATAAACAAACACACTGAAAGAGCATCCGGATACGGGTGCTCTTTTTTATTTTGGGTGAAGTAGGTGAAAAACAAAAAATAATTAAATGATAATATGTGTTGGCAGGAATATTTTAGTAAATTGGTAAAATCAAACACATTGCGGTCTTATTTTGACAATTGTGGATGAGAATACGTTCTTAAACCGAATTAACTATACGAACTAACCTAATTAAAATTTAATTTATGAAAGTAACAATAGTAGGCGCCGGCAATGTGGGCGCTACCTGTGCAGATGTTATCTCTTACAGGGGTATTGCCAGCGAAGTGGTATTGCTCGATATTAAAGAAGGTTTTGCTGAAGGCAAGGCTATGGATATCATGCAGTGTGCTACTACTACAGGATTCAATACACGTGTCTCAGGAAGTACAAATGATTATTCTAAAACAGCAGATAGCGATGTAGTAGTGATCACATCGGGTATACCAAGGAAGCCAGGGATGACCCGTGAGGAGCTTATTGGTATTAATGCCGGTATTGTTAAGTCAGTAGCTGAAAATGTGCTGCAGTACTCGCCAAATGCGATTATAGTGGTAGTTTCTAATCCTATGGATACGATGACCTATCTTACTTTAAAGGCTACAGGTGTTCCTAAGAACAGGATTATAGGTATGGGCGGTGCGCTTGATAGCTCACGCTTTAAATATTATCTCTCTAAAGCGCTTGACAGGCCATCTAACGACGTACAGGGTATGGTTATTGGCGGTCATGGCGATACAACCATGATTCCGCTTACAAGGCTTGCATCGTATAACGGTAGTCCTGTGTCAGATTTTCTTTCTCAGGAGCAGCTTGATAAAGTAGCAGCAGATACAATGGTTGGAGGGGCTACGCTTACAGGGCTTTTAGGGACTTCGGCATGGTATGCTCCGGGCGCATCGGTGGCCTACCTTGTAGATAGTATTCTGAATGACCAAAAGAAAATCATAGCCTGTTCAGTATTCCTTGAAGGCGAGTACGGACAGGAGGATATATGTCTTGGAGTGCCATGTATCATAGGGAAAAATGGAGTTGAAAAAATAATCGATATTAAGCTTAATGACAATGAAAAAGCACTGTTTTCGAAGAGTGCAGACGCTGTTAGAAACATGAATTCGGATCTTAAATCAGTATTGGTATAAGATCAGACGCCAGCAAAATAAGGAGACTGCCAAGGGCAGTCTTTTTTTTGTGATATAATTAGTAAATAAATTGCTTAATCTTATCGTAAATTATATATTTGCTCGTTTTAAAAAATTTGGACATAATTAATTTTTACAAATAATGCAGAATAAGGGACTCATTAAGTTTTTCGCAATCATATTTGCGTTAGTATGTATTTACCAGCTTTCCTTCACTTTTGTCTCGAGCAGAATTGAGGCAGATGCTAAGGCTCACGCAGGAGGCGACTCAGACAAAGAGGTTGCTTATCTTGAATCCATGAAGGATTCGGTTGTGTATCCGGTTTTTAACTATACATACGATGAAGTAAGGAACAAACAAATCAACAAAGGTCTTGACCTTGAAGGAGGAATTAACGTAATGCTTGAGATATCAGTAAAAGATATCGTTAAAGGTCTTGCTAATAATTCTAAAAATCCTGTTTTAAACAAAGCCCTTGATCAGGCTAAAAAAGACAGGCAGGGTAACCAGGACTATCTTGACGCGTTTTTCATTGCGTTTGATAAAGAGTCTAACGGTTCTGTAAAACTTGCTTCACCTGAATTATTCACTAACAGGATAATGGGTGAGTCAGTAAATATTAAAATGACTGATGATCAGGTTAAGGCTGTTATCAGGAAAAAAGTAAGCGAGTCTATTGACAGTGCTTTTGGTGTATTAACTGAGCGTATCGATAAATTTGGTGTTGTTCAGCCTAATATCCAGAAACTTGGCGAATCAGGACGCATCATGGTTGAACTTCCGGGTGCTAAAGATATTGACCGTGTTAAAAAACTATTACAAAGTACAGCTCAGCTTGAGTTTTGGGAAGCATATAAAGTAAATGACCTTCAGGGCTTCCTGATGGGTGCTAATGAAGTGCTGAAGAAAACTGAAAAAGCTGATGTGAAAGTAGCTGAAACTGCAACTTCATCTGCAACAGATTCACTACTTACAAATAAAGCTAAAGATTCAGCTGTTGCTCCTGTTAAAGGTGCCAACCCATTATTTGATAAATTAGCTCCTAGCCAGGGAGGTCCGGTTATTGGTATGGCTTCTGTAAAAGATACTGCCAAAATCAACAGCTGGTTAAAGAGAGACGATATCCGTTCATTACTTTCAGGAGATATGCGTTATGCGCGTTTTGCATGGGGTAAAGAAGATGTTAGAAAGTCTAAAGGACTTCTTGAGCTTTACTGCCTTAAAACGAATAGAGAAAGTATTCCTGATCTTGCAGGTAATGTAATTACAGGTGCTAATGCAGCGTTCGACCAAATGGGTAAACCGTCTGTAGAAATGCAGATGAACAGCCGTGGTGCTCAGGTTTGGGAAGAAATGACAGGTAAAGCATACAGAGAGCAGGGTTATATTGCTATTGTTCTTGATAATGTTGTTTATTCTGCTCCGGGTGTATCTACAGGTCCTATTGCAGGTGGTAATTCACAAATCTCAGGTGCATTTGATGTAACTGAAACAAAGGATTTAGCTAACATCCTTAGGGCTGGTAAACTTCCTGCATCTGCTGACATCGTTCAGTCAGAAGTAGTAGGTCCATCACTTGGACAGGAAGCTATAGATAATGGTATCATCTCATCTATCGCAGGTTTATTGCTTGTATCACTTTGGATGGTAATTTATTATGGTAAAGCTGGTTGGTTCGCTAACGCTGCCCTTATCGTTAACGTACTATTCCTTTTTGGTATGCTTGCAAGCTTAGGTGCTGTATTGACATTACCGGGTATCGCTGGTATCGTATTAACAATTGGTACTGCTGTAGATGCTAACATCATTATCTATGAACGAGCGAAAGAAGAGCTGCGTCATGGTAAATCACTTGATGAGGCAATTAAGATATCATATAGCTGGAGAGGTGCTATGTCATCAATTACTGATGCTAACGTAACACACATCCTTACAGGTCTTGTACTATTAATTTTTGGTACTGGTCCGGTTAAAGGTTTCGCGACAACATTACTTTTAGGTATATTCACATCATTATTCACATCACTTTTCATCACAAGGCTATTCCTTGACTGGAGTATCAGAAAAGGTGGAGAGCTTACATTCGTAACAGGACTATCTAAAAACTGGTTCACTAACTTCCATTTTGATTTCCTTGGAGCTAAGAAATTCACTTATATTTTCTCTTCTATTGTTGTGATCGGTAGCTGTGTATCTTTTGCAGTTAATGGTCTTGATGAAGGTATTGATTTTGTAGGTGGTAGGTCATCACAAATCAAGTTTGAGAAATCGGTTTCTACAGATGAGATTAAAGAAGAGCTTGAAGCTGAATTTAAAGAAGGAGTAGATGTAAAAGTGTTTGGTAACGATTCTCAGTTGAGAGTTACTACTAAATACAAAATTAAAGATAATACTGCTGAAGCAGATGCTGAAGTAAATGCAAAACTTTATAATGCCCTTAAGAAGCATTATAGTTCTGATGTTACGTATGAAAAATTCGTGAATACTTATGAAGGTAAAAAGATTGGTATCCTTTCTCAGACTAAAGTAAGTGGAGCGGTAGCAGATGATATTAAAGCTAACTCAGTATGGGCGGTTCTTGGAGCGATGGGAATCGTGTTTATTTACCTTATGGTAAGTTTCAGGAAATGGCAGTACAGCTTAGGTGCGATCGCAGCAGTAGCTCACGACGTTATCTTTGTATTGGGTATCTATTCACTATGCTATAAGTTCATGCCTTTCCACATGGAAATGGACCAGCACTTTATCGCTGCTATCCTAACGGTTATCGGTTACTCAATGAATGATACGGTAATTGTATTTGACAGGGTAAGGGAATACATTACAGGTAATGAAAAAGGTAGCTTTAAAGATATCGTAAATGCGTCTGTAAACACTACTATGTCAAGAACGATCAATACATCATTAACAATGGTTCTTGTATTAGGTATTATGTTTATCTTCGGTGGAGATTCTATCCGTGGATTCATATTTGCAATGCTTATCGGTATCGTAGTAGGTACATATTCATCACTATTTATCGCAACTCCGGTACTTGTAGATTCAATGCCTAAAAAAGATAAAGACCTGATTGTTAAAAGACACAACGAAGAGGCATAATATTCTTTGTTAAATTATACCAAAACCTGTCTGTGAAAATGGACAGGTTTTTTTTATTTTGCTTTTATGCATACGTAAAAAAGCATATATTCGTTATCATTTATAAATAAATACTATTGCCGTAGGGCATGTTTACCATTTAAAAGAAACCTTTATCAGAACATGACAAATCTAATTTTCTTACTCCAGGACACTCTTGCAGTTGCTAAAGATGCTCCTGTCGATGCAGCTGCTGCGGCTCAGGATCAATCTATCAATTTCTTTTCGATGCTAATGAAGGGTGGGGTAATGGTTGTGCCAATCCTCATACTATTGTTCTTTACGCTTTATGTTATAATCGAAAGAGCATTATATATCAGTAAACACAGTAAAGAAGATACCGGCCTTATAAATGACGTGCGTTATGAACTTAATTCAGGCAGAATTGAGGCTGCACAAATGAAGGCCAGTAAAGCAGGTACTGCATACGGTAATATCCTTGAAAGCGGAATTGCCTTAGTGGGGCGTCCTTTAAGCGAGATTGAAGGTATGATGGAAAAGACTACCAATGTTGAGATAGGTCTTATGGAGAAGAAACTGGGATGGCTGGGTCTTGTATCCGGTATTGCGCCCATCCTTGGATTCATTGGTACGATCTCAGGGGTAATCAAGATTTTCTATACTATCTCGATAACAGAAAATATCAGTATCGGTAGTATTTCAGGAGGTCTTTATGAAAAAATGATCAGTTCAGGATTAGGACTTATCGTAGGTGTTGTGGCTTATTCAGGCTATCACTTCTTTAATATGATGATTGATGGTTTTGGACTTAAGGTACAAAAGCAGGTTATACAGTTTGTTAATATAATTACTACAGGTAAATAATGAGAGTAAGGAGAAATAAACGTTTTCATGCAGAAATTGCTGCTTCGGCATTGAGCGATATCATGTTCTTTTTGCTGTTGTTCTTCCTTATCATCTCTACATTGGCAAATCCTAACGTTATTGACCTGGCGTTGCCAAAAGCAGATTCTAACAAGACAACAGATAAGGCGCATATTACTATTTCGGTAAATGCTGATAAACAATATTTTATTGATAAGCAGCAGGTGCCGTTTGAAGAGCTTGAAGGGACACTTATGTCTAAGATTGCAGGAAGCGGCGATAATGTTGTGATTGTAAGGATACCTAAAGACCTGCAGGTACAAGATATGGTAGATATACTACAAATAGGGCAAAAGAATAAGCTTAAATTTTCTATTGCGACTACTAAATAATTTAAGATTATGGCTTCCAGATTAACAGGAGAAGAAAAAAAATCAATGGCAATTACTACGGTAATTTTTGTCATTGCGGCACTCTTTCTTTTCTTTTTTAAATATACCCAAAAAGACGACCTTATCGATCTTGCTGAGCTTGAAGGTGGCGGCGGGGGAGGTGGCGTTACCGTAAACTTTGGGGACAGCGATGTGGGCTCCGGAGCTGATTTTCGCAGTGAAGTCCTTGATGTTACAGAAAAAGTAAAGCAAACACCTACACCGGCGCAGGCTGATGAGGAAGAAGTTGTTGCCAGCGATCTTGACGATGCCCCTGCTGTTGTTAAAACGAAGCCTGTACAGAAGAAAGATCCTCAAAAGGTAGAGTCGAAGCCGGTTTCGGTTAAAGCGCCTCCACATCCTTCTAAAACCACTTCTGATGCGCTTGCGAATATCCTTAACGGAAACAATAAGGGTGGAGATGGAGATGATGGTGTTGCAGGTAATAAAGGTAAGCTTGGAGGAGATAAAAATTCCGGAAGCTATTATGGTGACGGAGGCAGCGGCGGAGGTACCGGTGGAGGTAATGGTTCCGGAAACGGAACGGGAACAGGGCCGGGTTCAGGCAGCGGCTCAGGTGGTGGTAGCGGCGCAGGCCGCGGAACCGGAGTTGGTAATTATCAGTTAGGAGGCAGAAAGAACCTTAATACGCCCAAGCCACAGTATAGATGTAATGAAGAAGGTACCGTAGTTGTTCAGATTACTGTGAACAGAAGCGGTAAGGTTATAAAAGCAGAAAGGGGCAGGGGAACAACAAATGCTGCACAATGTCTTTTTGATCAGGCCAAAGCTGCGGCAATGGACACCAAATTTGATAGTAGTGATTCTGCTCCGGAAACACAAGTAGGTAAAATTATTTACAACTTTAAACTCACAGATTAATCGACTATTTTCTATATAACAAATAAGGCCACGCAATGCGTGGCTTTTTTGTTTATTTAAGTTGCTGCAATATCCAGTCAAAACATTGCCTGTTATCCATTATGGACCAGGAGTGCGGATGCCTTTGTCCGTTTGGCCTATATCCTTTATCATGAGTAATAATGAGTTGTGCATTCTTGTTGCCTCCAAGCTGTAGCAGGTTTATCATGGCAGATATATCCATAGCGTTAAGGTCATAGAAATCCCTGTGCCTGTTTTCCATAGACCATAACACATCTGGTTCTGTGTATAATAATATAGGTGTATTTAGCAGGTATTTCGCGTTTCCGCCATCTTTTTCGCTTTGGGAGAATATAGAGTACTTAATGTAGTTTTTCGGTTGTTCTGCAGGCGATCCTCCAAATTCTTCACGATACATTTCTGTAATCCATTTTCCTTCGGCTACAGCAATATCCGAAAAATTGCGTTCAATATCTCTTATACAATGATTCCATAAATGGGCGTAGTCTAAAGGAGGGTCGATGCCAAATACCGCTTTTGGAATTATGGTTGTGCTTCCTTTTTCGCGATTCGCTTTTTCAGTATAGGTTAAAGACAGCATAGCCCCTCCGGAAAAACCTCCCATTACGAATTTATCCTTTGGGATATTGAAACGTTTAATGACCTGAGTGAATATCTGGTTTAGCATTTCGTGTTCGTAAATATGCTTGGTTGTGCCCCAGTTTATGGACGGAAATATAACAAGGATACCATTATCAACGGCAAGTTTGTGTAATGATATTTGTGGCTCTATATAATCTATAGGTTCGCCTGCTCCTGGTAAGATAACAAGAGCTGCTACAGGTTTTGTCTTTGGAATGTAAAGCTTGTAAAACAAGGTTGTAGAGTCTTTATCCCATGACTTGTATAGGTCATGAGGATCTTCTTTTGAAATAAGTATTGTTTCTGTTGTCTGCGCCTGTAAAGCAGTACAGAAAAATAGAATCTGCAAGAGGTATTTCATAATGTTATCGGTTTAATTGTATAGGTATGACTAAACTGACAATTGTTACTGTTTGTTTATAAAAAAACCGCCTTGGAGGCGGTTTAGATGTTATAAAGTTTCTTTACGGTTCTTTGCTGTAAATATCAGGTAGAAACCTACAAGGATAAATGGTATGCTCAGCCATTGGCCTGTAAGCAATATAGGGTCTTTGCCTTCAAAACCTCCCTGGCTTTCCTTAACGAATTCAACAAAGAAACGTACAGCCCATAGTAATACAAGGAATACACCAAAAATAAGTCCGTGTTTCTTGCGGGCATCAGTTTTCCAGTACATAAAATAAATGATAGCAAAAACAAAGATATAACCGAAAGCCTCATATAATTGTGCAGGATGTCTAAAAGGTATTGCTGCAAGTATATCTGTAAACTGTGGATTTTTCTCAACAGCTTCATAAGCTGCATTATAATCTAATATTTTTGTTTTTGCTATGACTTCGTTTTTGCCTAACCACTCTTCTCCACGTATGAACTTGATTGCGGTTGGAGTGTCAGCAGTTGTTTCTCTTCCTAAAATCTCGCTATTAAAGAAGTTTCCAAGCCTTACGAATATACCA
Organism: Flavobacterium hauense; assembly: GCF_054457175.1. NCBI lineage: Bacteria > Pseudomonadati > Bacteroidota > Flavobacteriia > Flavobacteriales > Flavobacteriaceae > Flavobacterium > Flavobacterium hauense. Next base: position 5,566 of record NZ_JBTKVX010000013.1, on the reverse strand, counting down.
CCGCTGGTTACAGGAATAACTACGCGGTCAAGCATCCATAGAAGAGGCCTGTGTATGATTTTTTTGCTATACCAAACCATAGCAAGTATAATGGCTATTGCTGCACCATGACTTGCAAGTCCTGCAAATCCGGTAAATTCAAATTCTGGAGAGAAACGTACTGGTAACAGTATTTCTGCCGGATGTTGACTGAAATAGTCCCAATCGTAAAAAAAAACATGGCCTAGCCTTGCTCCAAGTAAAGTAGCTATAAGTGTATAGATGAATAGTTTATCCAGCTTTTCGGTCGACTCACCTTCACGGTCATAGATTTTTTTCATCAAAAACCATCCAAGGCCAAATGCTACCACAAAACCGAGGCTGTAATAACGTAGTGTTATTGGTCCTAAATTAAAACCTTCAGGCTGGTTCCAAACCATACTTAAACTATGTATCATGTATTGTCGTAATTAGTTTTTGTAAATTTAAATAAATGTACAGTACCTGCAAGTAAAAACAGGTTAATTAATGTTTGTTGCAATGTTTTCCGGGCACAGGATCATACCCGCTGCCTCCCCAAGGATTACAACTGATTATTCTTTTTATGCTAAGCCAGCTGCCTTTAAATAGTCCGTGTGTCCTTAATGCTTCAATGGTATATTGTGAGCAGGTAGGGGAATATCGGCATGCTGCCGGTAATATCGGAGAAATAACGATCTGATAAAAGCGTACCAGAGCTATAAAAGGTGCTATGAGTATGCTTTTTAAATTCAATGTTATTAGTTTAAAGAAAATGTAGTTCCTTCTTTACCGTCTTTAAGTTCAATGCCAAGATCAGTAAGTCTATTTCTTATTTGATCAGAAAGAGCAAAATCTTTATTAGCACGGGCTTCATTCCTCATTCCAATAAGCATGTTAACAACGCTTTCCAGTTTTTCATTACCAACTTCTCCCATAGTTTCGTTCTTTAGACCTAAAATGTCAAAAATGAAACTATTAAGGGTGCTTGATAAGGTTTCTAAATCATGGTTTGTCAATGTTTCTTTACCATCCTTAATAAGATTGATGAAGCGTACTGATTCAAATAGTTGTGCAATAAGTATTGGACTATTGAAATCGTCGTTCATGGCATCATAACAAGATTGTTGCCATGTTGTAATGTTCAAACTTGATATTTCTGAGGCTTGTAAATCTTTTAAATTTTCAAGAGCTTCCATAAGTCGGTTAAAGCCTTTTTCTGCAGCAATTATAGCATCATTTGAAAAATCAAGCACACTTCTGTAATGTGCCTGAAGCATAAAAAAACGAGTTACAGAAGGGCTAAATGCTTTACTAAGTTTGTCATTGTTGCCAGAAAATATTTCTCTCGGAAGAATGTTATTTCCAGTAGATTTAGACATTTTTTTACCATTTAGCGTAAGCATATTGGCATGCATCCAATAGTTGACAGGTGATTGTCCTGTGCATGCCTCATTCTGTGCTATTTCACATTCGTGGTGGGGAAATTTAAGATCCATTCCTCCTCCATGTATATCAAAGTGATTGCCCAGGTATTTGGTGCTCATAGCAGTACATTCAAGATGCCATCCGGGAAAACCATCTCCCCATGGTGAAGGCCATCTCATAATATGTTCCGGCTCTGCTTTTTTCCATAAAGCAAAGTCCTGAGCATTCTTTTTCTCATCCTGTCCGCTAAGATCACGGGTATTGGATATCATATCTTCAAGGTTTCTTCCGCTTAATTTACCGTAGTCATGGGTTTCGTTAAACTTAACAACATCAAAATAAACTGAACCGTTAGATTCGTAAGCATAACCATTTTCTAATATTTGTTTAACGGTCTCTATTTGCTCAATAATATGTCCTGTAGCAGTAGGTTCGATACTTGGTGGCAGATTGTTGAATAATTCCAGTATTTGATGAAAATCTACAGAATATTGCTGGACAATTTCCATAGGTTCCAGTTTCTCAAGCCTTGCTTTTTTTGCAATTTTGTCTTCCCCTTCATCAGCATCATCTTCAATATGACCTACGTCGGTTATATTGCGCACATATCTTACTTTATACCCTAAATGTTTAAGGTATCTGAAAATCAGGTCAAATGAAATAAAAGTTCTACAGTTTCCTAAATGTACATTGCTATATACTGTTGGACCACATACATACATTCCTACTGCGCCTTCATGCAAAGGAATGAATGTTTCTTTTTCGCTGCTTAATGTATTGTACAGCTTCAGTGCCTGATTTTGATATAAATGCATAATTAAAAGAATTGTGTAGACTTTATATATTTTGAATATTAAAATTGTGTGTCCAGTTTGATGTAATCTAAAAATTCTCTTCTTACATTTTCGTCTTTGAATTTCCCTCCAAATTCAGATGTAACTGTGCTGCTTTCGATATCACGTATTCCACGGGAATTAACACATAGGTGTTTGGCATCTATTACACATGCAACATCATCCGTGTTAAGGACTTTTTTAAGTTCTTGTACGATCTGAATAGTTAGCCTTTCCTGTACTTGAGGTCTTTTTGCAAAATAATCGACAATTCGGTTCATTTTAGATAAACCTACAACAGTTCCATTAGATATATATGCTACATGGGCTCTGCCAACAATTGGTAAAAGGTGGTGTTCACAAGTTGAATAAACAGTGATGTTTTTTTCAACAAGCATCTCTCCATATTTATATTTGTTTTCAAATGTTGATGAGCCTGGTTTTTTAGCAGGGTTCAAACCTCCAAAAATTTCTTTTACAAACATTTTTGCAACTCGATTTGGGGTGCCTTTAATGCTATCATCAGTAAGGTCCATGCCCAAAGTTTTCAGGATGCTTTCCACATCTTGTTTAATGGCAGCTATTTTTTCGTCATCTGTAAGTTCAAAGGCATCCGCACGTAAGGGTGTCTGTGCGTTGGTTGCAACATGGTTATCACCAATCTCGTCTATGCTATCGTCGTTATGAATCATTGTATGGTAATTATATAGGGATAATAAATTTGGGGCAAAGATAATTATAATTATTTGTTATGTGTTGAATTCTTCGTGTGGTATAAAAACTTTGCCTTTAAAATTGGGGTTTGTTAAATAATGTTCTATTTATAAAATTTCATAAATGCTAAAAAAAATAAAAAAATATAACTTTTTTTAAGCAATAGGGTAGGGTGAAGCATAGTTGAGTTGTTTATATAAAAAAATAAAACTTTTTTGTTTTTTTTATGTCAAATTTGTGTAATTTTCGCGTTTCTAAAAAATGAGCCTAATGAATAACAAGTACCTATTATTGCTATTATTTAGCTTTCTTAGCCTTAGTGTTTTTTCACAACAGGGGCCTGCAGTCCCTTTTGTAAGAGCTCTTCCTGGCGGGGCTATGTGTAATCCTGGAGATTGTACAACGTTGAGTGCAATGTATTTTAATACAGGGGCCACTACAGATTATGATGTAAATTCCATTCCTTTTAATCCTGTATTCGCGTTTAGTGGTCAGGATTCAAATCCGGTTGATGCAAATCAGGATGATTATTGGTCAAGTGCAATTCATCTTCAGACCCAGCGTCCAAATACACCTCCCGTTGAGATGAGTTTTTGTTTTTATGGGCAGAAGTATAATTATCTTATGATTAATGCAAATGGTGCAGTTACTTTTAGTGTGGCTGGTATTGTGCCTGGAGGGCAATATGTTCCTGGAGCAATTGTAGGCTGGAACTTGACAGGAACTCCAATCCCTACGGCGGCAGGAGGCGCGGGGATTACTAATCAGTCTATTTTTGGGGTGTTGCAGGACACGAACCCAAATCCGGCACCAACTATAGGTAATCCAAATGATCAAAGTATAAACTGGAAAGTGTTCGGCGAGGCACCAAACAGGGTGTTTTTATTAAATGTTTTCAAAACAGTTCATTATAATTGTGGAGCACCACTTACTTATACAAGTCAAATGGTTTTGTATGAGACTACAAATATTATAGAGGTTTATATTAAAGACAGACCCTTTCCTTCTTGTGGGTGGAATAGTGGTAATGCTGTTGTTGGGATACAAAGGGATGCCAATGTAGGTAAAGCTGCACCAGGTAGGAATAATGTGAATTTTCAGACATTCAATGAGGCATGGCGCTTTACACCAAACGGGGCAAGTGTCGTGACTTTAGATTGGTTTGAAGGACCTACTGCAACTGGTACGCCTATTGGCTCTGGTCCTAATGTTACAGTTTGTCCTACTAACCTTACAACATATACGGTTAGAGCTAATTATACAATGTGTGATGGTAGTATTATTAGTGTTACTGATCAAATTGATGTGAATGTAGGTGAAGATTTGCCTTTAAATGTACAAGATGTTGTAATGTGTGGTCCTAATGCACCTTTTACAGTTAACCTTAATGATGTTAATACTACTGTACTTAATGGTTTAGATCCTAATATATATGAATTAAGCGTTTTTCCATCGCAATTTTTGCAAGAAGAGGGATATGATAACTATACGTCTGCTGAATTGCAGAATTTTGTGGTAGATGAAGGTGAGGAATTTACTATATATGGAAGAATATCAAATTTTGATACAGGCTGTCTTAGTTTTTTTCAATATGACGTTAGAGCTGGTATACAACCTGTAGCTAATGATGTTAGTGATATGCAAGTTTGTGATGTAGGTAATGATGGGGTTGAAATTTTTGATTTAACCATTAATGATTCTGATATTCTTGATGGGCAAGATCCAACTGATTTTATTGTGAGTTATCATACGACTTTAATTGGTTCTGAAACTAATGACTCATCTATAGTAGATCCGACTTCTTTTAGTTCTGGAAACTCAACTGTTTATGTCCGTGTGACAAATGCTACGAGTCCTGACTGTTATGATTTAAACACAGTTGATCTTATTGTTACTCCAATCCCTCAGGTAATTGCTCCTGCTGATGGTTTTGCTTGTAGTAATATTGGGTATACTCTTCCGGTTCTTACAGTTGGAAATTACTATACACAACCAGGAGGTGCTGGTAATCAACTAGCTGCAGGAACCATTTTATATGCGTCTCAAATAGTGTATGTTTATGCGCAATCTGGAGTTACTCCTAATAATTGTTCTAGTGAGGATAGCTTTGATGTTACTATCTATCCTAAGCCAACAGTTGAGCAAAGAGCTGACCTGCAGGCGTGTGATGCTTATGAGCTAATGCCTCTTACCGTAGGCGGTTATTACACTGCTGCCGGCGGTACAGGCACCCAGCTTTTCCCTGGTGATTTCATAACAACAAACCAAACGATATATATCTATGCCGTAACCGGCGATGCGACAACGATCTGCAGTGACGAGTCTGATTTTGTGGTAACGATCAACAGTGCCCCAGTAGTCAACCCAGCTACACCTTTGGAATCGTGCGCGGACAACTTTGACGGCCGCGCTTATTTTGACCTTACGATAGCCGGAGCCGAGATAGTTAACGGCCAGGCTGGCTTAACGGTGACCTACCACAATACAGCTGCAGCAGCAGCAATTGGAGCCAACCCTATCACAACGCCAACGAACTACTACACCCTTGTAGGCACAGTTTATGCGAGTGTTGTACAGACAGGTACGACAACCAA
>NZ_JBTKVX010000012.1:0-128334 GCF_054457175.1 Flavobacterium hauense | reverse complement strand
ATACCATATATAAGGAGTGAAAAACAACACACATACTATATAAGGAGTAATAAAAAAATCCCGGACTAAGCCGGGATTATCTACTCCTATATATAATAGGTTATATTTTACTGAACTCTTCTATACACTTCTTTGCATACACTTTCGTTATCGCCAGCACTTTCTTTCTGGCATCAGCATCTTTTTCGAGACTGTGTTTTTTAAGAAAGGCTGTTGCAACATTTTCATACTCTTTCTGAAGTTCGGTTATGAAAGCTTCGAGCTTTGCACCGCCGGCTGATATATAGGTATCGTTATTAAACCTTATTAGAAAATCTTTATGTACTTCACGGCATGCTGCCTCTAAGAGGTCTTTAAGTTCCCTAAATTTTGAATTCATTATTATGTGCCTCCGGTTTTATTGAATTGGATGGCAAAATAAATTCAGTTTTGAGCAAAGCCAGTTATAAAATTCAACTGAAATTTAGTAAAATTATTCGTAGTATTTAACTTCTTAAAAATACAATCCTGATTTTAAGCCGGTTATATCACACAGATATTTTTCCGTATTTATCCACACATTGCTTTGCATAATTTTTAGCTATAGCACGCACCCGCCTTAGAGCCTCAGGATCGTTATGCAGCTCATTATCCCTAATAAAAACTGACTCCACCTGATCAAACTGCAACTGTACAAGATCTAAAAAAACACCAAGTTTACCTGGGCCACCAGCCTGATAGGTGGTTTCATATTGATTCGAAAGGTTTGTAACTGCAACTTTACAGGCACAATCAAAACGACTTTCGAGATGTTCATAATCTAATTTCATACTGTAAGGCTTAAGGACCATTAAAGATAAAAACTTTAATAAAGTAAAAAACCTTCTATTATGATACTTTTAACAGAACCCATCTGAGGCATCACAACAATAGAAAAGTTTACTTAAATTTATACAAAATACATCATCCTAAACATGCTTGAACATTTTCCGTTTTACCTGATACTTATTGTCATCATCCTGTTATTGATCATGCTGGCTAAACGCATAGGGGTAGCCTATCCCATAGTATTGGTTTTGGCGGGGCTCATTATAAGCTTTGTCCCGGGTATTCCTTTACTTAAAATAGACCCTGAACTTATATTCATCATCTTCCTGCCGCCATTATTATATGAGGCATCATGGGCTATATCCTGGAAAGAACTCTGGAAATGGCGGAGGATCATTGCAAGCTTTGCGTTTATCGTGGTATTCCTTACCGCAATATCCGTCGCTCTTGTGGCTAATTATTTTATTCCCGGGTTTTCACTTGCGCTTGGTTTTCTATTGGGAGGTATAGTATCACCTCCGGATGCAGTAAGTGCCGGAGCAATCCTCAAATCTATAAAAGGCCCCAAAAGACTGGAATCTATATTAGAAGGAGAAAGCCTGCTCAACGATGCTTCTTCACTAATAATATTGCGATTTGCCCTGATTGCCGTTGCTACCGGGCAGTTCATCTGGCACGAAGCTGCCATAAGTTTTGTATGGATGGTAGTGGGCGGTACAGCCATAGGTTTATTGGTAGGCTACATATTCAAAAAAGCGCACAAATTCTTACCCACCGATGTAAACATGGACATCATCCTTACTTTGGTAGCACCGTATGCCATGTATATAATTGCAGAACAGTTTCATAGTTCAGGGATTCTGGCTGTAGTAAGCGGCGGATTATTCCTCTCGTATTACAGGCATCACTTTTTAACAGGCTCCTCCCGACTGAGTGCAGAAAATGTTTGGCAAAGCGTGGTATTTGTCCTCAACGGATTAGTTTTTATGCTTATTGGCCTCGACCTGCCCGAAATCGTTAGTGGATTGAGACATGAAGGTATAAGCCTGAATCAGGCCACAGGTTATGGGCTTCTTATTACTCTTGTACTTATAATAGGCCGCCTGCTCGCAACTTATGGCGCCGTGGTCGTAACACAGATCGCAAGCCATTTTATTACTGTTGCCGATAATAAGCCGGGACTTAAAGGCCCATTTATATTAGGATGGACCGGAATGCGCGGTGTAGTATCGTTGGCGGCAGCGCTGTCAATTCCTTTGACATTGAGTGACGGTACAGCTTTTCCGCATCGCAATATGATATTGTACATTACTTTTATAGTAATCCTGGCTACCTTATTACTACAGGGGCTAACGCTACCTTACCTGATAAAAACAATTCATGTACCAACGTATAATGACTATCTGTCTAAAAAAGAAACCGACCATCTATTGCGTAATGAACTGGCCAAAGCTTCTATGAACTATATAACGCAACATCATAGCGCAAAACTTGAAAACGACATCTACCTGAAACGTCTTGCGGGGCAATGGGAAATGCAGCTAGGCCTTAGTAAAGAAGAATCTTCCATGCCGGAAGACATCAAGAAGATATATACCAAAATACTCGAGGAACAGAGAAAACTATTACTAGAAAGAAATAATACTAATCAGGAAATTGATGAAGAGTTCGTTAGGGACTACCTTCATTATATTGATCTGGAAGAAGAGAAAATGAAGTTTAAGTAGCATAAATAATAATCACTTTGCTCACATTTAACAACTGTTTACATTGACTTTTCGTATATTTAAACATCAAAACAACCATTATGAAAAAACTGAATTTAGCACTAGTATTATTCTCACTCGCATGGCTGGGAAGCTGTGGCAATGATGACGGAAATGTTATAGACTGCCTTGGGGAGAATCTTTTTATGGATGTGAGTCATACTGTAGATACTGAAGATCCTCACAAAATCAGCTTTACATATAGCTACAACGGCGAGAAAACACTCGACAGTAAAATCAATTGGGATTATGGTGATGGAAAAAAAGAAACATTAACCGGAACAACTGCGACGCATACCTATGCGCAGCCAGGTAAGTATACAGTAAAGATCCAGCCTACAGTACGCGCCGGTGGTGGTAGCTGTAGCCCTGAATTGGAAAGACACATTACTATAAACTAATACAACATATAAATACAAAGCCCTTCATTTCTGAAGGGCTTTATGTTTATGATATGGAGCCGTCTATTTTTTAATCCAGTTCGTTTATATTTATCCTGTCATACAGCCTTCCATTATTGGGTATAAAGTAAAAGCCATCTCTTTTCTTTTCTTTAAACTTAGCTTCAGATTGTTCATCAGATAACCGGATCAGCCTGTTCTTTTCATAATAATATATTCCCTCCCCTGTTGGCAGCTTCCTTTGCCAGTTCCGAGGAACAGAATCAACACTGAATGACATTACATCTGAATTAAAAGGAAAAGTTCCTTCTGTTGTAAAAGTAGTATAAACCCACAATCCATTCTTTCTGAATTCTCCTTCGTCATCAATAAGAAAAGCCGGATAATAATGTAAAAGGACAGAATCATTTTCTAAGGCACTATCGCTATCAAAAAGATAGTAATTACCTCTTTTGGCATGCCTGACCAAAATATTAGAATATTCATCAGAAGGAGAATTACCCGCTAGCATCACAATTACTTTGTCATTGCTAACCAGTGTATCTTTTAAAGTGAACTGCTTAACTTCATCTTCATTAAGAGACTTATATGCATCATTACATGAATACAAAAAAACCATAAGGAAAATCAGGGTAAGCTTTTTCATGAGATATAATCAGTGTAGTATAAAATAAAAAAGCCCTTCATTTCTGAAGGGCTTCTGCTTAGGGGTGAATGAGGGGTCTCGAACCCCCGACCTTCGGAACCACAATCCGACGCTCTAACCAACTGAGCTACAATCACCATCTGTTTTGCGAGTGCAAATATAGTATAGTCCTACGTTTACTGCAAACAAATTTCTAACTTTTTTCAAGTATTTTAAATCAAATCTCCTAAACTGTTCACTGCCAAATACCTTTCAACAGTAAAACCTTCGGCATATTCAGTATTTATTAGCCTTCCCATGTCGGCAGCACGATAAAGAATGCTGTCTTTAAAGTTTTTTGTGGCTATTGGAGTCACCGGTTCGGTGCTGTTCGGGTCATAAAACTGCGACTTATATGCCATAAGCGACTCTACCTTTTTGTCCATAAAGCCGGTAACATCGACCACAAAATCGGGAGTAAGGTTTTTCCATTGTATATAATGGTAAACCAATTTAGGCCTCCATTGCTCCTGCTTTGCACCATCGAGTTCGGTAGCAATTTTTACAAGCCCTGAAAGAAAGCAGGCATCAGATACAAGTTTGCTTCCTTTACCGTGATCTATATGACGGTCATCAACCGCATTGCATATAACAACATCGGGGCGGTATTTGCGTATCATCTTTATTACCTCCAGCTGATGTTGTTCATCATTTACAAAGAAGCCATCACGAAAACGCAGGTTCTCCCTGATCGCAACACCAAGTATCTCTCCGGCATGTGCTGCCTCCTGATCTCTTAGCGCTGCCGATCCACGGGTTCCGAGTTCGCCCCGCGTCAGGTCTACAATCCCTACTTTTTTACCCAGGGATATTTCTTTGGCAATTGTGGCGCCACAACTTAACTCAACATCGTCAGGGTGTGCACCAAATACAAGTATATCTAATTTCATTATTTTAGTTGCTAAGTTTCATAGAGGCAAAGTTACAAAGAATGTTTATGTGCTTCATGAATTGGCACATTGATACATTAAATTCATTGCTAAATTATCCTTCGCATCGTCATGCTCTTGTTTACTGTTTCCACAAATTCCTTTTCAGGGTTGCTGTCTTTGGTAATACCGCAGCCAATAAACAGATGTGCATTTGTATCCACTACTTTCATACATCGGAGATTAACGAACAGGTCGGTTTTAGACTGCCCGGTATCAAGATCAAGATTCATTTCACCCAGATAACCTGAATAGAATTGCCTATCATAGCCTTCGTTTTCTAAGAGAAATTGTTTTGCTTTTTGTTTAGGCAATCCACACACTGCAGGTGTTGGGTGCAATGTTTGTATAATTCCTTTCAGGCTGTCAGTATCTTTCAGCTCGGCAGAAATATCTGTTTTGATGTGTACAATATTTCCAGCCCTAAAGGTGTATGGTTCGGTTGTCCTTACATCTTCAGTATATTGCTGTAACGAGTTTATAATGTAAGTAGTTACAAATTGCTGTTCTTCTCTCTCTTTATTTTCCCAGACAGAGGCCTCCCCTTCTTTATACAATTGGGTTCCGGCAAGAGCAACCGTATGCAGCGTTTTGTTTTCTACTTTTAAAAGCTGTTCAGGAGTAGCACCCATCCACAAACCACTGGCAGGATGATACCAACAATAACGATACCCCATCGGATAAGCCGAAAGCAGCTTACGATAAATAGCAATACTATCGTAAGCTGCTTCAACAGCTTCTGTTCTTGATACCACCAATTTATCAAAAGCTCCCGACTGTATTGCTGCTACGCTTTTGGCAACCAAAGCCTCAAAGGCCAATTTAGCATTCGGATCAATTTGTGGTTGCTGTGCCTCAGGCAATATAACGTCATCATTATTTAGGGCAACTGACAGTATATCGGACTCACCTTCAGGGATAAAGCAAACGTCATCACCCTCAAAAGGTGCAAAAACAAAACCTTTCTGCGAAAAGTCAGAAAGTAAATGTGCTTCGTTAGTATTCTGAAAAATCCCGCTTACCGTATTGCTGCCCGGCTTACTGAAAACCGCAAACGGATAGCCCGATTGTAATTGGGATTGCATTTTTTGGAATAGATCGGTCATTATTCGATTGTTAGATTATCAGACTGTTCGATTCCCGAAAGACTGAAAACTGCGACTGCTTACTGTTCACTGCTCTTTTTCCTTGGCAATACCATATTGGTGATTTTACAAAGCGATATCAGCCTGCCCTGCTCATCGGTTACCCTGACTTCCCAAAGATGAAGGCTTCTTCCCTGATGCACTATCCTTGCGGTACCGGTAACAATGCCATCACGTTTGCTCCTTAAGTGATTGGCCGAAATTTCAATTCCTCTTACTTCCTGGATTTCAGGATTTACGAAAAGTAACGAAGCCGCACTGCCCACGCTTTCTGCCAAAGCTACGGTAGCACCGCCATGCAGCAGCCCCATTGGCTGATGTACACGGGAATTTACCGGCATTTTGGCTTCAAGGAAACCTTCACCTGCATCGGTATATACTATTTCAAGGGTTTCCATCAGCGTATTTTTTGAGTAGTCGTTGCACATTTTCAGTGCTTTTTCTTTATCGAATGACATAGTGTAAATTTAGAAGTGTAAAAGTACAAAAGATGTGCGAAGTATGGAAGTGAGATGCACTATGCATGCCCTAAAATTATTACGCAATACCAGACAATCTTTAGACTCCGGACATACTGTGTAAAAAATAAATACTTCATTGCTGCGTTAAGCCTATAATGCTTTTTAATATTTCAAATTAATAGCTACTTTTACCAAAAATTGTTAACGCTATGCGCTATTATTTACTTTTGCTTTTTATTGGTTTCAGCCTGTGTTTCACCTCTTGCCGCGAAGACTTTGAGTTCGAGCGCAGCACCGGAGGCCTTGAATTCTCAAAAGACACCGTTTACCTTGATACGGTGTTTACCAATATTGGCTCAAGTACCTATACGCTGAAGGTATACAACCGCAGCGATAAGGATATCAAGATTCCATCGATATACCTTGGCGAAAAGGAAAACTCTAAATACCGACTGATGGTAGACGGCGTTCCCGGAAAAGTATTTAGTGATGTCGAGCTGCTCGCAAAAGACAGTATGTTCGTTTTCATTGAAACTACCATCGATTACAGCGAATATACCAATAACGAAACTACTTTTTTATATAACGATAAGATCTATTTCGGGACTGAAGCCGGCGAACAAAAAGTAGAGTTGGTAACACTCGTTCAGGATGCCATATTCATTAAACCGAACAGGACGCTGCCTGATAATATGAAGGAAAAACTTGTCCTTAGCGGACATCCGACAGATATTCAGGGACATGAATTATTGACTTCCGAAGAACTGCACTGGACAAATGAAAAACCTTATGTAGTATATGGTTATGCTCTTGTTCCCAATGGTAAAACGCTAACCATAGATCCCGGTGCCCGGGTTCATTTCCATGCAGAGTCAGGGCTTATAGTTGACGCTTCCGCAACACTGAATATCAATGGCGGGGTTTCATCAACCGAAAAACTTGAAAATGAAGTCATTTTTGAGGGAGACAGGCTTGAACCTGAATTTTCCGATACTCCTGGTCAGTGGAATACTGTCTGGATATTTTCAGGACAAAACAACACCATTAACCACCTTACATTAAAAAATGCAGTGGTGGGAATCTTTATGGATGTTTTAGAAAACATACAGCCAAAACTTACCATAAATAACTCGCAGGTTTATAACTGTACCAATTTTGGCATAATGACAAGAAATGCTATCCTTAACGGGGATAATCTTGTTGCTAATAACGCGGGGCAGGCTTCAGTAGCATTAACTCAGGGCGGGACTTACAATTTCAGGCAATGTACTTTTTCCAATTATTTCAACAGCTTTAAACAAGTACCAATTGCAATAAACGATTATGCCGATGTAGCCGAACAGGATCCTGCAACAGGCGAAATCACTATCGTAAGACGTATCAGTGACGTAGAGGCCAATTTTGACAATTGTATCTTCTATGGCTCGTCGAACGTTGGCCTTTCACTTGAGAATCTATACCCGAAAAATGATCCTAACGATCCTAATGGTGTTGACTTCAAAACGAAATTCAACTACTGCCTTATCAAGATTATAGACACATCAAACCAGCTAAAAAACAATCCTTTATATCCTTCAGACGCTAATAACCCTGATAAAGCATTTTACAATCAGTGTATTATCGCTACCAATTCTTCTACAAACAAGGCTGACTTTTTAGACCCAAGGAACAACTTGCTTACTATTGGTGCTGATTCGGCAGCCAATGGTACTGCCGACCCAATTGTCGCTTCTGCTGTAGGTACCGATGTAGTTGGCATCACACGACAGGCACCATACGACATGGGAGCTTATGAAAGTGTGACTTTCACAGAAGATTAACAAAATTTTTAGATTATTTTCATAAATTTATGGCAACAAACAAAAAACCAAACACTTATGAAAAAAATCTTCTTAACAATGTCAGTAGTGGCTTTATGCCTTGCATCATGCAAAAAAGAAACAAAAGTTGAAACTGAAGTTACAACTACTGACACAACAAAAGTAGTTACCGAAGAAGCTCCCGTAGCAGAAACCCCTATGGATTCTATTGCCGAAATGAAAGCATGGGAAGCTTACATGACCCCTGGCGATGCGCACAAAATGCTGGCTACCGAAACAGGTTCATGGAATAACGAAATGACCTTTTGGCACGATGAAAACAGTAAACCCCAAAAAGCGACTTCTACTGCAGAGTCTAAAATGATCCTTGGCGGACGTTATCAGGAAATGAACTATAAAGGTACTATGATGGGCATGCCGTTTGAAGGACGTAGCACCGTTGCTTATGACAATGCCACAAAGGAATACATCTCTACCTGGATAGATAACATGGGAACAGGCATGATGGTTATGAAAGGTACTTTAAATCCGGACGGTAAATCGATTGAATTTAAAGGCGAAATGGTAGATCCTACCAAAGCCAAAGCAGTTTGGTGCCGTGAGCTGTTTACTATTGTTGACCCTAAGACCCGCAAGCTTGAGATGTTCAGCATGAAAAATGGCAAAGAACACAAGAATATGGAAATCGTAATGAAGAAAAAATAATCTTTATCCCTAATAAAATTAACTCCCGCTTAGTGCGGGAGTTTACTTTTTATGTGAAATTGATATTCCAATTATTTTTAATTGCTTCGCGTTTTGGTATCAGGCAAGATTTTTTGCCATCTTCGGAAACAAATATCTTAACCTTATCTCCCGGCTTTATCTCTGCAAGTAAGTAAAAGTCAGTTGTAGTTGTATTACCATACTTTTTCTCCCCATTTTTGAGAGCGTATGTATAATCTATTGATACCTTCCTGCCTATGTTTGTTACAGGCATTCCCGAAACAGGAACAATTGAATAAACTTCAGCCTCTTCAATAATCCCTCGCTTATATAAGTTTACAATTTTAAATACAGGTATTACACAAATCAGAAGCATAATTATGCCAATTATAAAAAAAAGAAAAGGCCCCATTAACATCAATAACATAACCGGAAAGCCAAAAGGTTCATAACCCTGTACTAAAGATTCATTATTGTAGGTTTTTATTCTGACCTTATCACCAATTGAAAGTAAAGAAGCTTTATCTACATCCAGCGTTTGGAATTTATCAACTTTGTCCAGCTCTTTGTTCTTAAAGGAATAAGTTATCACCACAGGATTTTTCCCATTGACACTTACATTATCTTTAGAGCTTAAATTTACAATCGTCGCTTCCTGCTCAATCCCCTTTTCATTAATTGTTTTATGGTCATAATCTTCATATGGTTCAGTCCAGTTGCCCGCTATTAAAAAGAAAACAACAATAAAAAAAATTGACATAAATGTAAACATGACACCCAAGAAAAAATGAGGCTTCCTGTTCTGTAATAATTTAAATATGGTAAAAAAACCAACTTTTCTTGTTTCCATAGAGATAGTTATTTGTTAAAGTCGGAGCGAAAATAGAGAATATTACAGAAATATCCTTACAGTAAAAAGAAGATTTTTTCCCAAAACAAAAGCTATCATTAAGACATCCTTTTAAGTTTGCATTCACTATTTCTGTCATCACAATATGTCGTATGTAAAGTTTGTGTTTCTTAGAAAATTAGATTAATTTTGCACACTCAACACGTAACTACAATTGTAATGATTCATTTCTTCGGAAACCAGACGAATACGGTTTTTGCAGTACAATCGCAAAACGAACTTTCAACAGAAGACATTTCAAAACTAAACTGGCTTTTTGGCAACGCACATAAGATAGAAAAATCCGCCCTGACGGATTTTTTTGTTGGCCCCCGCGCCACTATGATCACGCCCTGGAGTACTAACGCCGTAGAGATTACCCAAAACATGGGTATCAGTGGTATCATCAGGATCGAGGAGTTTATCAAATCAAGCGAAACCGCTACTGATTTTGACCCGATGCTGTTCCAGAAATACAACGGCCTTAACCAGGAAATTTACACTATAAACATACAGCCGGAGCCTATCATTGAGGTTACCGATATCGCTGCCTACAACGAAAAAGAAGGATTGGCGCTTAGCCCGGACGAGGTTGAGTACCTGAACAACCTTTCTGCTAAGTTAGGCAGAAAACTTACTGACTCTGAAGTGTTCGGATTCTCTCAGGTAAACTCTGAGCACTGCCGCCACAAGATATTCAACGGTACGTTTGTAATTGACGGCGAAGAAAAATCATCTTCTCTGTTCAAAATGATCAAAAAGACATCACAGGAAAACCCTAACGATATCGTATCAGCTTACAAAGACAACGTAGCTTTTATAAAAGGTCCGCGTGTTAAGCAGTTCGCACCAAAGTCGGCTGATAAGCCTGACTTCTACGACATCAAAGAATTTGACTCGGTTATCTCGATCAAAGCTGAAACACACAACTTCCCTACTACGGTTGAGCCTTTCAATGGTGCTGCAACAGGTTCGGGAGGTGAGATCCGTGACAGGCTTGCAGGCGGACAGGGTTCCCTTCCGTTAGCAGGTACCGCTGTTTATATGACATCGTATTCAAGACTTGAAGAAAATCGTCCTTGGGAACAGGGAATGGATGAGCGCAAATGGCTTTACCAGACTCCAATGGATATCCTGATAAAAGCATCTAACGGTGCATCAGACTTTGGTAACAAATTCGGGCAGCCGCTAATCACGGGTTCGGTACTTACATTCGAGCACGAAGAAGATGCACGCAAACTTGGTTTCGACAAAGTGATCATGCTTGCAGGTGGTATCGGGTACGGAAAAGAGAGCCAGGCAAAAAAACAAAAACCTCAGGTTGGTGACAAAATAGTTATCCTTGGTGGCGAGAACTACCGTATCGGTATGGGTGGTGCAGCAGTATCATCGGCAGATACAGGTGCTTTCAACTCAGGTATCGAGCTTAACGCAATCCAACGTTCCAACCCGGAGATGCAAAAACGTGCAGCTAATGCCATCCGCGGATTGGTAGAAAGCGACGAAAACCCAATCGTTTCTATCCACGATCATGGTGCAGGAGGACATTTGAACTGTCTTTCGGAACTTGTTGAAGAAACAGGTGGTAAAATTGACTTAGACAAACTGCCGGTGGGTGACCCTACCCTTTCGGCTAAAGAAATAATAGGCAACGAGTCGCAGGAGCGTATGGGACTTGTGATTGGCCAGAAAGACATCGATACCCTTCAGCGTATTGCCGACCGTGAGCGTTCGCCAATGTATGCTGTAGGTGATGTAACAGGTGACCACAGGTTTACATTCGAATCGGCTACTACAGGTGCCAAACCAATGGATTTTGCCCTTGAGGACATGTTTGGCTCTTCGCCTAAAACAATCATGGCAGACAGAACCATTGCAGCAAACTATGCAGATGCTGACTATTCTCAGCAAAACATCCACCAATACCTTAACCAGGTACTTCAGCTTGAGGCTGTTGCATGTAAAGACTGGTTAACAAACAAAGTTGACCGTTGTGTGGGTGGTAAAGTAGCAAAACAACAAACTGCAGGACCAATCCAACTTCCGCTTAACAACGTTGGTGTTATGGCACTTGATTTTGACGGTAAAGAAGGTATCGCAACAACTATAGGCCATTCGCCTGTTGCTGCCCTTATAGACCCTGCTGCAGGTAGCCGTACCGCTATTGCAGAGTCGCTAAGTAACATTATCTGGGCTCCGATGAAAGACGGACTTAAAGGTGTGTCGCTTTCGGCTAACTGGATGTGGGCTTGTAAAAACGAAGGTGAAGATGCAAGACTTTATGCAGCTGTTGAGGCATGTTCTGAGTTCGCTATCGAATTAGGAATCAACATTCCAACAGGTAAAGATTCATTATCAATGAAACAAAAATACCCAAGCGGCGATGTTATCGCTCCGGGTACTGTAATTATATCGGCTGCAGGTAACTGTACCGACATCACTAAAGTTGTTGAGCCTGTTCTTAAAAAGAATGGCGGTAACATTTACCACATCAACCTTTCGGGTGATGCGTACAAACTTGGTGGATCTTCTTTCAACCAGGTACTGAACAAAGTAGGTAGCGATGTTCCGACTATCAAAGATGCGGCTTCATTCAAAAATACATTCAACGTTATACAGGATCTTATCAAAGCAGGCAAAATTGCTGCCGGTCACGATATAGGAAGTGGTGGTCTTATCACGACCCTTCTTGAGATGAGCTTCCCTAACGTTAACCTTGGTGCTGAATATGACCTTACAGTTCTTAACGAGGCTGACACGGTTAAAGTATTATTCGCAGAGAACATTGCTATCGTAATCCAGGCTGATGCTTCGGTTGAAGCTGAGCTTACGAAAAACAATGTAGCGTTCACTAAGATCGGGCAACCGAAAGAAGGAGCTGTTGTTACTATCAAAAATGGTGATGCCAATCTTACTTTTGATGTTACCGAAACAAGAGATACATGGTTCAGGACTTCATTCCTTCTTGACCAAAAACAATCAGGTAAGCAAAAAGCGCAGGAGCGTTTTGACAATTATAAGAACCAGCCGCTTCAGTACACTTTCCCTACTCATTTTGACGGTAAGAAAGTGGCAATTGACAGCAGCAAGCCAAGACCAAAAGCAGCCATCATCCGTGAGAAGGGTTCAAACTCTGAGCGCGAGATGGCAAACGCGATGTACCTTGCAGGTTTCGACGTAAAAGACGTTCACATGACCGACCTTATCTCAGGCCGTGAAACGCTTGAAGATATCCAGTTCATAGGTGCAGTTGGAGGTTTCTCTAACTCAGACGTTCTTGGATCGGCTAAAGGTTGGGCAGGAGCTTTCCTTTACAATGAGAAAGCTAAGGCAGCACTTGATAACTTCTTCAAAAGAGAAGATACACTTTCAGTAGGTATCTGTAACGGATGCCAGCTGTTTGTAGAGCTTGAGCTTATCAACCCTGACCACGAAGTGAAACCTAAAATGCTTCACAACGACAGCCACAAGCACGAAAGCGGATTTACTTCGGTAACCGTACAGGAGAACAACTCGGTAATGTTATCTACATTAGCAGGCAGCACACTGGGTGTGTGGATCTCTCACGGTGAAGGTAAATTCAACCTTCCATACAGCGAAGACCGTTACAACATCGTAGCGAAATATGGTTACACAGGCTACCCTGCTAACCCTAACGGCTCACATTTTGACATCGCAATGATGGCAAGCAACGATGGTCGCCATTTGGTTATGATGCCTCACATTGAGCGTTCTATGTTCCAGTGGAACTGGGCTTACTACCCTGAAGGACGTAAAGACGAGGTTACGCCTTGGCACGAAGCCTTCGTAAATGCACGTAAGTGGATTGAGAATAGAAAATAAATTTTAGTATTGAGATACTAGATTTTAGATATAGACGCCCCGCAGAGATGTGGGGCTTTTTTTGTTTAAAGAAAATTACTACACATAGAATAAAATCTTAAATTTACATACCTCATAATAATAGTATGGAAGATATAAAAAATTTCAATATTGGAAATTTCATAAAAATTAATCACATTGAACGAGCTTTAGAATTGGTTAAACTTCAAATTGAAGGTGATAAATTTTCATTTAAGACCATAGAATTAGAAATTTACAGAATTGAAGATAAATTATCAACATTCGATGTAAATAATTACTATAAGGAATTTATAGCAAAAGATATATTTTACAACAAAACTAATATCTTTTATAATATTGAATATCTAATCCCGAAAGGAACTTATGGAGTAAGAAATTTCAATTTTTTATCTTTTGAGATGCTAATCTTATATTATTCATTGAGTTTCTATTTCTATGATATCATAAA
This sequence comes from Flavobacterium hauense, assembly GCF_054457175.1. Lineage (NCBI taxonomy): Bacteria > Pseudomonadati > Bacteroidota > Flavobacteriia > Flavobacteriales > Flavobacteriaceae > Flavobacterium > Flavobacterium hauense. The sequence continues at coordinate 114,414 of NZ_JBTKVX010000012.1, read as the reverse complement.
GGATTCATATGAAGCTATTGAAGATAAGAAAAACAATAGAGATAATATATCAACATATTATGGAGGAAAAATTGACTTTAACAATCCTAATAAGTCAAATCTTTTTTACCAAAACGATTATATTGATTTTAATAATGTTGTAAACACTAAAATTGAAGAAATACTACGTCAAAAAAAGAAAGCTATTATAATTAAATTAGATATCCAAGATTACTTTAAATCGATTGACTTTAATATACTTATTGAAACAATAAAAAAATATGCTGTGCCTTCGAATAGCAAAAGACTCAATTTCGATTACACTACAATAGAGGAAATAAAAAATTTATTTCTGTTTATAAATAAGAGCCTATTAGGTGTACCCCTATTTTCTCAAAGTATTGTTTCAAATTATCTAAGCTATTTGTATCTATTTAATTTAGATAATTATATTCAAGAATTATCGATAGCTAATGAAAAAGACTTTTTATATACAAGATATGTAGATGATTTTTATTTAATCTACAAGAGGAATAAAACTGTCAAAAATGACATTATTGGAGATGAAATATTCAATATAACAACTGGTATAACTGAGTTTTTATTTTCTGAGTTACAACTTAATATTAATCATCTAAAGACTCATAAGGTAATACTTGAAAATACTGCAGATTTCGAAAAATTTATAAAAAAAGAAAAAATAATAAGTATTCCTGAAACTTTAAAAAAACCAAAAAAACCTCAGGAAAAACTCGATGAAATAAAAGATATTATTGAGAAACTTAAAAGTGAGTACAAATCTGATGGTTTAACTCACTTAAATATTGAAGATAACAATAAATTAAAAGAAATATTTTCAAAATCCTTAACTAATTATATAAAAGTCAGCACAGTAAAAGCCAACATTGATAAAATGTTTAAAGGTTGGAACCCAATATTGACTTTATACAGTTCTCAAGCTTTAATATATTTATTAAAACATTCAAAAGAAAACAAGACTTTAAAGGAATTTCTACTTACAAATACAGATGTAAAATTTAATCATCCACAGTATCTGTATTTATTAGAAAAATTCATATTATCCAATGACGAGGATCTAGATTTTAATACTGAAATCCTATCATCAAAAATTAAAAACCCATATTTAACTTTAATAAAAAAAATGTTAGGAGATAAATCTCCTTTAACCTACAATCAAGATATTTGGATAGACGACGTTTTTATAACGGAAAATCAAACAATTACTCAACAAATAAAAATGTTGAATTTAGCTGAAATTGAGGAAAGATATAATTTGGCATTTAGTCATTTACTAAATATTTATCATGTCTATTGCTTTAAAAATGATAGCGATGCCGGAGAATTGAAAAAATATAATAAAACGAATGTCGAAAACTTTTTAGATAAATTAAATCTTTCAAATATTCATTTAGCTTTTACTGTTCAGTTTTTCGATAGAAGAAATAAAAATAATATATCTCATGCTGGTGAAGAATTAATGGAAAATTGGATTGTTAATGAAAATGAATATTTTGAATTTAAAACGAAACTAAACGTTCTACTTGTTAAGATTAAGAAATTACTCCCTCCGCCTCCCAAGGAGTTTCTATTCTAATAAATGAAAATTGAATATGTCCAAATAATGTAGACTTACAATCCTTACCTACGCTCTTACTTATTTCCTAAAATCAATTTTATAATAAACTTCTCTAACAAAAACATTTCACCCAAATGAAGATAGCTATTACAGGAGCGCATAGGGTAGGAAAAACAACATTGTCTGAAAAACTTCAGGAATATCTGCCGGATTATGAGTTAATTGCCGAGCCCTATTATGAACTGGAAGAATTAGGTTATGAATTCTCTGAAACGCCTAATGCCGATGACTTTGCTGAACAGCTTAAATACTCTATAAAACAAATTGCTGCAAGCGGTGATAATGTCATTTTTGACAGATGCCCTGTTGATATTATGGCATACTTAGAGGCTCTTGATGGAATCCAGTACATCAACTCAATGTATGACAAGGCAGAGAACGCAATGGAAGAGATTGATCTTATCGTCTTTGTACCAATAGAACAACCTGATGTTATTGCACATCAAAAATCAGACTATCCGGAACTCAGGGATGCTGTAAATGAAATCCTCAAAGATTCCGTCCATGATTTTGGAATTAATGTACTAGAAGTTAAAGGAACCCTATCCCAACGGGTTAGTCAGGTACTGGCTAAAATAACTTAGCCTTTACATAACAAAAAACGCCCCACATTTCTGTGGGGCGTTCTGTTTTAATTTTTTAGCTTACGATAAATGTCTTTTGTTTACCGGCAGCCAGTACATGATAAGGAAAGCAAGGTAGAACAAGATTACGATTGCTGTACCAACAATCATGATACCACTACCGCCAACAGGGGCGCCTGAGTTCTCAAGGACTGTATTCATATAATCAGAGGTAAGTATTGCGCTATATATCTGTGTGCCTATTGCCAATACAGCCGCTACCGAATAAAGATAAAGTCCTGCAAGTTTCTTTTTAAGCATTGCTATAGCCGATCCCAGCTTAACAACTGACAAGGCTAAACTTATATAGCCTACAAGCGCTACACCCTCAACTGGTAGTTCGCCACCATTTAGAGACGAAAACACTCCGGATATAAGGCTAAAAGCCGCACCCACAATTGTAAGTATGCACAATACTTTCAGGAAAGTGTCATTATAACGCGGTTTAGGATCAAATTCATCGAATCCTGCTGTTTGCTGAGTATTGCAAACATTACAGTAAGTAGCATCGGCAGTAAGCATAGTACCGCAGTTGGTGCATTGTTTCATGGTTTGTTGTTTTTGGTTATTGGTGTAAATTTAAGAATTCAGACAGATAAAGCAACAATAATCTATTGTTTTGCTTTTATATACTTTGCTACGTCTACCATAGTGGCTACCCAGATATCTTTTTCACGCTTCTTAAGGTAGTCCAGCAATTTTTTATGTTCATCGAGCGCTATATTTAACGGATGCTCGCCACCTACCCCATGAAAAATAAACACAATAAATGAACCTGACTTTTCGGCTGCGTCAATTTTGGCTATCATTTGTTCAGCGGTGCTGTCTATCTCAGCAAAGCCATTAATATCATTAAGGTTAACCTCTCTGATTGATGGATAAGCAGACACAACTCCTCTTGCCCCGGCAAATTCATCTTTAACCTGGTCATAGAAATAGCTGTCACCTATTTTAAGGTCACCGCAGGGATAGGCAAAGGTTCGCTCACTTTTACCGTCAATTGCTTTAAGCAGCGCGTTGGTAGCCCTGATCTCATTTACAGCTCTCGCAACAGTATATTTAGAAAGGTCCGCTTCCGCAGATACCCATTCCCTGTTCTGTAAGCTGCCATCGCAGGGATGGTTCAGGGTATGATTACCCAGTTCATGACCATTTTTTGCCGCTTTTCGCCAGTCATCAATTCTGTTTGCAACATTTGGTGAAGCCCCGATAAGGTAAAACGTGCCTTTAAACTTGTATTTATCAAGCATCGGGATAACTTTATCCAGATGGATATTGAGCGCGTCATCGTAAGTAAGTACCACAGCACATTTTTTGCCATTCCAGTTTCTGGTCTCCTGTGCAGTTCCCATACAGGAAATAAATAATGTTGTTACTATCAGAAATTTGCGCAAACCATGTGATTTCATAGGGTTCTATTTATTTTTTAAAAATAGTCAATTAGAATATATCCCTCAAAATTATATTTTGTAAGAAATTTTTATAGATTAGCAGAAAAAAATGAATTATGAAAACAGTATCGCGCATCATCTTTATAGCATTAAATTTCCTGATGCCTTTTGTGCTGGTGATGCTCATAATTATAATTAATTTTTTCGTGCATGGTGAAGGCCCTTCATCAATAGTGTCATTCGAAAAATATAACATAGCATGGCTGGCAGGTTATGCCATTTTGGCTGCACTGCACCTGCTGTTATTCTTCAAGTACCTAAAATTTGCATTGCCATCCCTCAAAATTGTTTTATCTGCCCTACTGGCTGTTTTATATGGTTATTATGCAACCCAATTGTAATTATCAAACAATTGGCTAAAGCCCTTACTCAGGCAGGATTAATAAATTAAAAATTCATTTTTTAAATAATTTTTATTAGGACAAATCTTTATCTTTGTATTGCTATTTGCACGATGTCGACAACTCCCTTTTTTGACGGATATTTTATTGATAATCCGCTATAAGTCAGCTGCCACTTACCACTTGTGAATGGCAACAATTAAATTTTAATTTTTATTTATTACCGTGAAACAACCACTACTAATGGTTGTACTATCTTTTTGTATTTTTTCACAGTACACCTTTGCCCAGGAAGTGGCAACTGAGCCTGAAAAATACACCGCACACAACAAAGGAAAAATCTTCTTTTACTGGGGAGGCAACAGGGAGTCCTACTCAAAATCTGATCTTCATTTCAAAGGCAATGGTTATAACTTTACTGTTCATGATGCCATTGCAGACGACAAGCCTAAAGGATGGAGCATAGATTATGTGAATCCGGCGAGAATGACCATCCCTCAGACTAACTTCAAAGTTGGTTATTTCATTTCAGATCATTACAACATCTCAATTGGTTTTGACCACATGAAATATGTAATGAGGACAGGACAAACAGCTAATGTAAGCGGCACTATTAATGTGCCCGAAGACCATCCGGGATATGTTTATAACGGAACATATAGCAACACCCCGACAGTTCTTACAGAAGATTTTCTGGATTTTGAGCATACCGACGGATTGAACTATATCAACGCTGAATTTGCACGTGTCGATGATATCTCTAAACTATTTCGTATTGGGAATACTGATAAATTTCAGGTTAATATCACCGAAGGTATAGGAGGAGGCATATTGTACCCGAGAACCAATGCCAAGGTATTAGGGATGCCCCGAAACGATGAGTTTCACGTGGCTGGATATGGCTTTTCTGCAAAAGCAGGGCTAAACCTTACTTTCTTAAAATACTTTTTTGTAACCGGAGAACTTAAAGGCGGATATATTGACATGTATGATGTGCGCACTACCCACAAAGGGCCGGACAGGGCTCACCATCATTTTGCTTTCTTCGAAAGAATTGTTGCAGTAGGCGGTATATTCAGGATATAACTTAACCTATTAGCTATAAAATCAAAATCCCTGCATTCAGCAGGGATTTTTTTTAATTGTAATTTTTGATGGCCTCAACCGGCGCAAGAATATTATAGTTTTTCCAGATGGAAGGATCGTATTTAGAGATGTAGTTGATATCATACTTTTCCTTTTCGGTAACATCACTGTACTGCTGTCCCGTTATACTTTCATTGCCTATAATAAACAATTCATTGGTAACAAACTGATCGACTTCGGCTAAAAGATCAATTTTCAGCATCTTGTCTTCTTCTTTTTTATCGACTTTGTTCTTCTCTAATTTAAAGGGACGATTCATATACAGGTAGCTGTTCATTTGCTCCTTGACAAAGTTTACTGAATACTTTCCTGTTTCATTTTTAACATAGGAAGCATTTACTTTTATACGGTCATCCACCTTTTTTATTCCTAAAAGCATTTTAGCAATACCCGGAGTAGCTTCTTTTTCACCATCTTTAAGATTATACTGAAGTTTTACAATGGCAAAATCCTCAGCATTCACATAAATCTTACCATAATAACGGGCTGCGCTTTTTAAAGGCTTGAAATCGATAATATAAATCGTAGCATCCTCTGAAGGCGCATATCCTTCTAAGGTATAAGTGTAACGTTTAAATTCGGTAAAGAAATCCAGATCTTTATCAGTATAAAAATTATTCAGTTTATCTGACAATGACTTTACCTCACCTTTAAGTGAAGCAGTTTTAACTCCCTCTCTTTTTTCTTTTGAAGCATCATCTACTTTCATCGAATCCACCAATGTAAACCAGCCGCTGACTACTTTATAAGTTGCGTTAGGCTCCATGTGTTTTCTGTAAACTTCATATAGCTTGCTTTTTTGAGCGCCTGAAACATCTTTTTCCCTGTTTTTAAGTTCTACCGCCTTTTCCAAAACTAGTTTAGAAGACTTATCCTGTTGGTATAAGTAGCCATAATACTCTAAATAATCCTGCGAACGTTTATCCTTACCGGTTTTTGAAGCCGCTTCAATATCTTTATTCAATTCTTTAAGAGTAGACTTCTTCTCTAAAGAAGACTTAACAAGCTTCAGCTCACTGCTTATCATTTTACTATCATGTGAAGTACGCCAAAAGAACGTCTGCTTAGTAGACCCTAAACTATGATTTACAGGAGCATTTTTAATTACTTCTTCAAGTATCTGTGTAGGCGACAATTTTTGAACAACTACCTCAGCAAGTTCGTTAATATGGATAGGCATTGTGTAAGTACCTCCTTTGAAATCAGCAACTGCTACAGCAATCGTTTTGTATCCTATGCTTGAAAAAACAACTTTTTCGGCACTGCCTTTTTTGGACAGGTCAATAACAAAATTTCCTTCGGCATTACTGACTACACCATAGTCAGGACCAAGCTGGATAGAAACATATTCTATAGGCTGTTGCTGCTCATCTACAACCTTACCGGTAACGGTTTGTGCTGCCAAATTGAGCGTAAAAAGCAGCAAGGTTAAACTAAAGGCTATTGTTTTCATAAAATTGGTTTGTATTGGTGATTTATTATAGGACGACTTATTCGTGTTTTTGTAACAGACCGAATCTCCAAAAACAATGCATGCATATCATTATCCGGCAGCAGTTTGTGTTTTTAAATGTACAGCATATCTTGTTATTTAGACAATCTGATTACCAATTTGTATAAAAAAACATGATTATTAGAGTCTTATATTTTTTTCAATTTATTTTTCAATAATCCATAACTTTAGGTGTAGATATATATTTTTTTCATAATTTGCAGGAACAAACATCAAAACACCTATGACTACTATAACACGCCTGTTTGATTTTCCGTACTACCAGCTGGAAAAATATAACCTGCCCGATGCACTGGTTACAAAATACGGCAATGAGTGGGTAAAGACCTCAACTCAGGAATATGTCGACAAGGCAAATGCCTTTTCGCGAGGGCTAATGCGTTTGGGCGTTAAAAAGAATGACAGGATTGCTGTTATATCATCTAACAACAGGACGGAGTGGCATATTACTGACATAGGCATTCTGCAGACAGGTGCTCAGAACGTACCCATCTACCCTACCATTAGCGAAGAAGATATTGAATATATCCTGAATCACTCTGAATCTACATACTGTATCGTTTCTGATGAAGAGCTTTATAATAAAATAGCAGCTATCAGGAACAATGTTCCAAAGCTGAGGGAAATATATTCTTTTAATGATGTAAAAGGCTGCAAAAGCTGGAACGAAATACTTGACCTTGGTAAAGATAATTCCAACCAAAACGAAGTAAATGCCATTAAAGACGCTATTACCGAAGAAGAACTGGCAACAGTTATCTATACTTCGGGTACTACAGGCAGGCCTAAAGGTGTAATGCTTTCGCACAAGAACATCGTTTCTGACGTACTGATGAGCGCCGAAAGGGTTCCGTTTGAGGCTGGTAACAGCAGGGCTTTGAGCTTCCTGCCGATATGCCACATCTATGAGCGTATGATATTGTACCTATACCAGTACTATGGCGTATCGACCTATTTTGCAGAATCCATAGAAAAAGTAAGCGACAACATCAAAGAAGCACAGCCATTCGTAATCACAGCGGTGCCAAGGCTTCTTGAAAAAGTATACGACAAGATCATTGCCAAAAGTACAGACCTTACAGGCATTAAGCGCAAGCTGTTCTTCTGGGCAGTTGAAGTTGGCCTTCAATATGAGCCTTATGGTGCCAATGGCCCGTGGTATGGCTTCAAGCTTTGGCTTGCCCGCAAGCTTATCTTCTCTAAATGGAAAGCAGGGCTTGGTGGTAACCTTGAACTGATGGTATCAGGAAGTGCTGCTATACAGCCAAGACTGGCAAGAGTATTCGCAGCAGCAGGCATACCGGTTATGGAAGGCTATGGACTTACCGAAACTTCTCCTGTTATTGCCGTAAACGACGAACGTAATAAAGGATTCAAAATAGGTACTGTGGGTAAACCGCTTACTGGTGTTGAAGTAAAAATTGCCGAAGACGGCGAGATACTTTGCAAAGGTCCTAACGTAATGATGGGTTACCTTAATGCGCCGGACAAAACTGCCGAAGTAATGACCGACGGTTATTTCCACACGGGAGATATCGGTATCATTGATGCGGATGGTTTCCTGAAGATTACCGACAGGAAAAAAGAGATGTTCAAAACATCGGGTGGTAAATATATTGCACCGCAGCTTATAGAGAATGCCATGAAGCAATCGCGTTTTATTGAGCAGATCATGGTGATAGGCGATGGCGAGAAAATGCCGGGTGCTTTCATTCAGCCTGACTTTGAGTTTGTAAAACAGTGGGCATCACGCAAAGGGCTTTCCCTGAGCAGCAACCAGGAAATTGCGGACAACAAAGAGGTTCATGACAGGATACAGGAAGAAGTAGACGAAATCAACAAGAAATTCGGACACTGGGAACAGATCAAGAAATTTGAGATCACGCCTGAACTATGGAGCGTTGATGGCGGCGAACTTACCCCTACCCTAAAACTAAAACGTAAAGCCGTTAAAGAAAAGTACCAGAAACTATATGATAAGATATATGATGGTTCTTCGAAATAATAATGAACTCCCCGCTAAATGGGGAGTTTTTTGATTATAAATAAACATTAAAATGACAGCAAACAGTAACGAACAGTTTTACTCCTCCCTTTCATCCCACAAGATAGCGCTGCCTGCACTCCTGTCGGATGAAAGCTTGTTTAGCCCTGTTCCTGCTGACTGGCATGTTATCATTACGGATATTAAAGGCTCAACAACTGCTGTGCTTGGTGGCAGTCACCAGGATGTTAACCTCATCTCTACAGGAAGCATAGTCACGGTACTCAACATCGCTTACAGCATGGATATTACCGTACCGTTTTTCTTTGGTGGAGACGGCGCTACATTCATCGTACCCCCGATACTGATTGACCGTCTTATGGAGGCACTGGCTTTATACAGGGTAAACACCTATGATAATTTCAAATTGGAACTCCGCACAGGAACTGTTCCTGTAGCTGACATTTATACCAAAGAACATAACATAAAGATTGCTAAATTCAGCAGTTCAAAAAACTTCACTATCCCAATAGTATTGGGTAGCGGGCTCGATTATGCCGAAAAACTCATTAAAGCTGAAGATTATTTATTTTCAAGACATACACCAAAAATCAAAGAACTTGACCTTACGGGAATGCAATGCCGGTGGGACACTATCCCTCCTCCAAAAAATAAAGAAGAGGTCGTTACGCTTCTTATCATTTCTCGAAATATTGAAAAACAGTCTGCAGTCTTTGGAAGAGTTCTGGAAAAAATGGATGAACTCTATGGCACTCAGGAAATGCGCCAGCCAATATCGATCGCAAGGCTGAAGCTAAAGACTACTTTCAGCAGGCTTACTTTGGAGATGCAGGTACAACTGGGCAAAATAAAGTGGTTCGAGCTCTTTAAAAACTGGATCGTTACCTTTTCGTGGTATCTATATTTCAGTACCAACAAAGGCAAAACCTATCTAAAGAGCATGGTCGAAATGTCGGACACTCTTGTAATCGACGGGAAAATAAATACCGTGATAACCGGTACTGTTGCCCAAAGGGCTTCTCTCCAGAAACTACTGGACGAAATGGAAAAAGCCGGGGAAATACTATACGGAATACACATCAGCGAAGCATCTATAATGTCATGTTATGTCCGCAATCTTGTAGATGATCATATCCACTTTGTTGATGGTTCAGATGGCGGCTACACCAAAGCAGCAAAAGTGATGAAGGAGAAATTAAAAAAAGGCTACCTGTAACAGTAACCTTTTTGATATTATGATAGCGCTCCTATCCTGCTTACATACTTAAAGTTCTCAACAAACCTATCATACGTCTTCTTTTCCTTCTTCATAAACTCTTTATCATTTATAAAATCAGTATGAGTGGTATCATGCTTCGCATATTTTAAAATCGCTGCAGCTTTTTCTTTTGTATACACCTCATCTATAGGCTTTAATGTCTTCAATGCATAATATAAAGAAGTGTAGCCTATGTATTCAGTTTTCACCAATACATCAGTATACTTTTTTAGTGCCGCTACAAGTTCTGCATTATCCGGATTTTTATTTACCTTTCCTATAAGGTCTTTTTTACAAAGGATGATATAAGCAATTTCCTGTTTCTCAGGATTACTCAAGTCTTCATTATATTGTTTATCAAAAAAAGTCCAGTCAATTTTAGAATCGTCTGCAGATTCAATATTACTAATAGTAACAGTTGTATCTTTTTTCCTGTCGTCTTCCGTTGAAGTTACTAATGACATTTGGTTCATATACGCCTGTTTTTCTTCATCTGTAAGAAGCTTTTCAGCAACATGAAGCCCGTTCTTTTCTTGTTGAACTTCTTTTTTAGAACAGCCCGTGCTTAAAACACTGGCAATAGCAATAACTGCAGCCGCAAATAACGGCCTGGTGATTTTTTTCATTTGAAGGATTATAATTGGTTGGAAATATTCTGAACAAACAGCATTTATGTTGATAAAATTAATCAAAAAAACTAATTTATCTTACAAAATATAAAAATATAAAAATATAATTACAATATATTACTCATATAGCTACACTTGTATTTATACATTATTTTTGCAGTATGAATTCAAATGCTGACCTCCGATATCTGTCACCAAACGAGCTTTACCCTCATTTCCTTAAAACCATTGCTGAAACTGACGAACTATGGACACTTATAGACAATGATGGTCGTTTTGCCTTGTTCGAGGTCAATAATAAAACGGTATTTTCTGTATGGCCAGATGAAACTTCCATAGAAAGTAACATCACTCCGGACTGGCAGGATTACATTCCCTTTAAGATAAATCTGGATGAACTGGAAGAAACCATCATTCCGCTTATCAGACAGAATAACTACTTCATTAATATATTCCCTGTTGACAGCAGAACAGGATATTTAGTTGCCCTCAATGATTTTGTTAGGGAACTCAACAGGGAACTTAAAAACTATTGATGACTGTCACGCGATAGGAAACCTATTTTTACAACTGCCAACTTACTTATATATGAAAAGAATACTACCCGTTCTCTTAATTATGCAGTTGCTTATTAGCTGCAACGCAACCGACCTGCTTACCAATAACGATATCGATCCTGAAATTCGGGAGAAGTTTAAATCTAAAAGCGACAGTATTGCGATGACTGTGCGCACAGACAACAAAGGCGCCTACTACCTTATGGGGTCAGAGGATTTTTATGACAACCTGAAAGAAAAAACAGAAATAATCAAAGGAATATACTGGGATCCCAAGATAAAATCGACTCCAACAGTAATGGACGAATTTTTCATAAAGCAGGAAGGTTTTAAAAATCATGAGCTGCATTCCGATAAAAACCATTATACAGTTCACTTTGGCAATACACAAAAAGAGTCTTATGTATCGGTACTTAAAATACACGCCAATGAACAACAGCATTATCTTTTAGCGGTAGTATATAGCCTAACAGGAAAATCCTGGAAAATTGAAAAGATTATCCCAGCCCGTTATTCTTTTTTCGAATACAATGCCGAAGACATGTATAATCTGGCAAAGGAAAAAGAATCTAACGGCTTTACCATAGATGCGTTTGTCTTTGCTAACGGTGCACTTAATCTGACCAAGAGCGGTGGAAAAGACTTAGTGTTTGATGAGGAATCAGAAAAAGAACAGTATCGCAACAGTCTGTTATCAAAATTAGAAAAACGCCATGGAGTATTTCCTATTGACATGAGGGAAATAAACGAGATCCCTCAACTGACCGGCTTTGATATGGCTTACTATAAGAAAGGCTTGTATACCGCTGTACACTACAACAGTTGGACACCAATGGATGATGTACCGGCACTTACAGAAGAATATGAAAAAGTAAAGCACTACGTTGCTAAAAACTTTCCGGATCTGGACAGAAACCAACCATTTGTATTTTACAGGGCGTTTAGCAGGCTGCCCGGACATGGTTATGAAATACACGGATTTTTGGATGAAAACAGTAAAACGAAAAGAGTAAAAATGTAAAGCTGAAGCTTTTTCATTCTGCATTTCAAAACACGGACTCCCTACCAAAGGGAGTTTTTTATTGCCATATTCTTCAAAATAAATTCATATATTTACTAGTATCACACAAAAATCACTCACACTTTTAATTAACATTAAAAAATTTTAAATTTAATATGCATGCATAATAAATTTTTGTATATTTGAAAAACAATAACCTATGAAAGATAAGACAATTGACTACGCATTGAGGGCAACATGGCAGGCAGTTTCGAGAATGTATAACGAAGAAGCCTCAAAATACGGTGCCAGCATGTCGGTCGGGTTTGCGTTGCTTTCAATAGATAAGGACAACGGAATACCATCTACAGCTTTAGGGCCGCAAATGGGAATGGAACCTACAAGCCTCACCCGTACCCTGAAATCGATGGAAGAAAAAGGCCTTATAGTGCGAAAGAAAAATCCGGTGGATGGCCGTGGTGTACTGATACACCTAACCAAACTGGGCAAGGAAAAAAGAGAACTTTCGCGCGACAGGGTGCTAAAATTCAATGATGTGATAAAACAGCATGTATCGCAGGAGAAACTGGACAGCTTCATGGAAGTAGCAGAGATAATTAACGATCTGATATCGGAAAAACTGATATTCACAAACGATAACGAACCAACTGAATAAACAAACAACGCGGAGGTTTGGACTATAGCCGGGCATCCGCCTAAAACTAAAAAGAACAAATAAATGAAACGCACTATTAAGAAGGCAGCTGTAATAGGCTCCGGCGTTATGGGATCGGCTATTGCCTGCCATTTTGCCAATATAGGTGTTGAAGTGCTTTTGCTGGACATACCGCCAAGAGAACTTACCGAAGCTGAACAAAAAAAAGGACTTACGCTTGACAACAAAGCTGTAAGGAACAGGATAGTTAACGACCACCTTGCTAACTCCCTGAAATCCAAACCCTCTCCTATTTACCACCAAAAGTTTGCCGACAGGATCAAAACTGGTAATACGGAAGACGACATGGCAAAAATTGCCGATGCCGACTGGATCATAGAAGTTGTTGTAGAAAGACTTGACATCAAACAAAAAGTGTTTGAGCAGGTTGAAAAATACCGCAAACCGGGTACACTTATCACTTCTAACACTTCGGGTATTCCTATCCACTTTATGAGTGAAGGACGCAGCGAAGACTTCCAAAAACATTTTTGCGGAACACACTTCTTCAACCCTCCGCGTTACTTAAAACTTTTCGAGATCATACCGGGTCCGCAGACTTCGACAGAAGTACTGGACTTCCTTAATAATTATGGTGAGCAGTTTCTTGGCAAAACATCGGTTGTTGCTAAAGACACTCCTGCTTTCATCGGTAACCGTATCGGTATTTATGGTATTATGAGCCTTTTCCACCAGGTTAAGGAAATGGGTCTTACCGTCGAAGAAGTAGACAAACTTACAGGTCCGGTTATCGGGCGACCTAAGTCGGCTACCTTCCGTACTGTAGACGTTGTAGGACTTGATACATTAGTACACGTTGCCAATGGTATCTACGAGAATTGCCCTGACGACGAAGTACATGAGCTTTTCAAGCTTCCTGCTTTCATCGATACCATGATGACAAACAAATGGCTGGGAAGCAAAAGCGGACAGGGTTTCTACAAAAAAGTTGACAAAGACATTCTTACGCTAGATCTTGATACTTTAGAGTATCGTGCAGCGAAGAAAGCATCGTTTGCAACACTGGAACTTACTAAAACTATAGAAAAGCCTATTGACCGCTTTAAAGTGCTTATAAAAGGCACTGACAAGGCAGGCGAATTTTACCGTAAAAACTTTGCAGGTACGTTCTCTTATGTCTCTAACCGTGTTCCTGAAATCACCGACGACCTTTATAAAATTGACGATGCCATGAAAGCCGGCTTTGGCTGGGAGAATGGGCCGTTCGAGATTTGGGATGCCGTAGGTGTTGAGAAAGGACTTGAGCTAATACAGGCAGAAGGGCTTACTGTTGCTCCGTGGATCAGCGAAATGCTTGCCAGCGGAAACACAAGTTTCTATACCATCAAAGACGGAGCTACTTACTATTATGACTTAGCTTCTAAATCACAGAAAAAAGTTCCGGGTCAGGATGCGTTCATCATACTGAACAACATCCGCGAAAGCAAAAAAGTATGGAGCAACAGCGAATCTATCATCCAGGATCTTGGTGATGGAATCATCAATCTGGAGTTCCGCTCTAAAATGAATACTATTGGCGGCGGTGTGCTTCAGGGCATCAACAAAGCCATAGACCTTGCCGAAAAAGAATATGAAGGACTTGTCATCGGCAACCAGGCAGCTAACTTCTCTGTTGGGGCTAACATCGGAATGATTTTCATGATGGCCGTTGAACAGGAATATGATGAGCTTAACATGGCCATCAAAATGTTCCAGGACACTATGATGCGCGTTCGTTACTCTTCTACTCCGGTAGTGGTGGCACCTCACGGCATGACTTTGGGTGGTGGCTGCGAAATGAGCATGCACGCTGATAAAGTTGTTGCAGCAGCAGAAACTTACATCGGGCTTGTAGAATTTGGTGTTGGGGTTATTCCCGGCGGCGGCGGATCAAAAGAAATGACTTTAAGAGCATCTGACCTTTTCCGTAAAAATGACGTCGAACTGAATACGCTTCAGGAATACTTCCTTACTGTTGCAATGGCAAAAGTGTCAACATCGGCTTATGAGGCGTTTGATCTTGGCATCCTTCAGAAAGGAAAAGATGTTATCGTGGTTAATAAAGACAGGCAGATCGCCGAGGCTAAAAAACACGCTAAGCTTCTTGCTGAAGCCGGTTACACTGCTCCTATTCGCAGAAAAGATGTAAAAGTACTGGGCAAACAGGCACTGGGTATGTTCTTAGTAGGAACCGACAGTATGGAAGCCGGACACTACATCTCTGAACACGACAAGAAGATAGCTAACAAACTGGCTTATGTTATGGCCGGAGGCGACCTTTCTGAACCTACACTGGTTACCGAGCAATACCTTCTTGACCTTGAAAGGGAAGCGTTCCTATCATTATGTGGAGAGCGTAAAACATTAGAGCGCATTCAATTCATGCTTACGAAAGGAAAACCACTAAGAAACTAAAAAAATGAAAACAGCATATATAGTAAAAGCCTACAGGACAGCCGTGGGTAAAGCCCCTAAAGGTGTGTTCCGCTTTAAAAGGCCTGACGAACTGGCCGCTGAAACCATACAGTTCATTATGAATGAGCTGCCTGATTTCGACAAAACACTAATTGATGACGTAATGGTAGGCAACGCCATGCCGGAAGCTGAGCAGGGACTGAACTTTGCACGCCTTATTTCCCTTATGGGACTTAAAGTGGATGATGTTCCCGGAGTTACAGTAAACCGTTACTGTGCATCAGGATTAGAAACAATTGCCATGGCTACTGCTAAAATACAATCCGGTATGGCCGAATGTATCATTGCCGGTGGTGCCGAGAGCATGAGTTATATACCAATGGGCGGATACAAACCGGTTCCTGATTATCAGGCAGCCAAAGCCGGCCATGAAGATTACTACTGGGGAATGGGTCTAACGGCAGAAGCTGTTGCAAAACAGTTTAACGTTTCGCGTGAAGACCAGGACTTCTTTGGTTACCAGTCACATCAAAAAGCGCTTAAAGCTCAGGCTGAAGGCAAATTTGACCGCCAGATAGTGCCTATCACTGTTGAGCAGGTTTACATCGATGAAAACGGCAAAAAAGCCACTAAATCATATACCGTTACTAAAGATGAAGGTCCAAGGGCAGATACGTCAGTAGAGGCATTAGGCAAACTAAGACCGGTATTTGCCGCTGATGGAAGCGTTACAGCCGGTACATCATCGCAAATGAGTGATGGTGCTGCCTTTGTAATGGTAATGTCTGAAGCTATGGTAAAAGAACTTAAGCTTGAGCCTATTGCACGCATGGTAAGCTATGCAGCAGCAGGTGTTGAACCAAGGATCATGGGTATCGGCCCGGTGAAAGCCATTCCGAAAGCCCTTAAGATGGCAGGACTTCAGCTTAACGATATCGAATTGTTTGAACTGAATGAGGCTTTTGCTTCACAATCACTTGCCGTGGTTCGTGAGTTAGGCATCAATCCTGATATTGTGAACGTAAACGGAGGTGCTATTGCCCTGGGTCACCCGCTGGGATGTACAGGTGCAAAGCTATCAGTTCAGTTATTTGATGAAATGAAACGCCGTGGCAACGAAGGCAAATATGGTGTAGTAACCATGTGTGTAGGTACCGGACAGGGTGCAGCCGGGGTATACGAGATACTTTAAGATTCCAACTTATAAAAAACATATAAAATGAGCGAAATAGCAAGAGGAGGCCAATTCCTCGTTAAGGAGACAAAGAGCGAAGACATCTTTACTCCGGAAGATTTTTCGGAAGAGCAGATAATGATGCGCGATACGGTTAAAGAATTTGTTGACCGTGAAATATGGCCTAACAAAGACCGTTTTGAGAAAAAAGACTATGCACTTACTGAAGAAACCATGCGTAAAGCAGGTGAGCTTGGCTTCCTTGGCGTAGCAGTTCCTGAAGAATATGGCGGACTTGGTATGGGCTTCGTTTCTACCATGCTGGTATGTGATTACATTTCGGGAGCAACAGGCTCATTCTCGACAGCTTTCGGAGCGCATACAGGTATTGGTACTATGCCTATTACCCTTTATGGAACTGAAGAGCAAAAACTGAAATATGTGCCAAAGCTTGCATCGGGCGAATGGTTTGGCGCTTACTGCCTTACTGAGCCGGGCGCAGGATCTGATGCCAATTCAGGTAAGACAAAGGCTGTACTTTCTGAAGACGGTACGCACTATAAAATCACAGGACAAAAAATGTGGATATCGAATGCCGGCTTTTGCAGCGTATTCATTGTATTCGCACGAATTGAAGATGATAAGAACATTACAGGCTTTATCGTAGAGAATGACCCGTCTAACGGAATCTCTCTTGGTGAAGAAGAACATAAACTGGGCATACGTGCCTCTTCTACCCGTCAGGTTTTCTTTAGCGAAACCAAAGTTCCGGTAGAAAATATGCTTTCGGAAAGAGGCAATGGCTTTAAGATTGCAATGAATGCACTTAACGTAGGCCGTATAAAACTTGCTGCTGCCTGCCTTGATGCACAAAGAAGAACAATTTCGGGAGCAGCTAAATATGCTAATGAGCGTATTCAGTTCAATACTCCTATCGCAAGCTTTGGGGCTATACGCTCTAAACTGGCAGAAATGGCTACCAATGTATATGCCGGAGAAAGCGCAAGCTACAGGGCTGCTAAAAACATCGAAGACCGCATTGAAGCGCGTGTTGCCAATGGCGAATCACACCAGGATGCAGAACTTAAAGGTGTAGAAGAATTTGCAATAGAATGCTCTATCCTTAAAGTGGCAGTATCTGAAGACGTGCAAAGCTGTACAGACGAAGGTATCCAGATCTTTGGCGGTATGGGCTTCTCTGAAGACACTCCTATGGAAAGCGCTTGGAGAGATGCGAGGATTGCACGTATCTACGAAGGTACTAATGAGATCAACCGCATGTTATCTGTAGGCATGCTTGTTAAAAAAGCGATGAAAGGCCACGTAGACCTTTTAGGCCCGGCAATGAAAGTTGCCGAAGAGCTTATGGGTATCCCTTCATTCGACACCCCGGACTACTCTGAGCTTTTTGCTGAGGAGAAAGAAATGATAGGCAAGCTGAAAAAAGCATTCCTTATGGTTGCAGGATCGGCTGTACAAAAATATGGTCCGGCGCTTGATGAGCACCAGCAACTGCTAATGGCTGCTTCAGATATCCTTATCGAGATATACATGGCAGAGTCTGTTATCCTTCGTACGGAGAAACTCGCAAGAAAACAAGGTGCTGACAACGTTAAAGAACAAATCGCAATGGCACAGCTTTATCTGTACAAAGCAGTAGACATCGTAAATTCTAAAGGTAAAGAAGGTATCTCTTCTTTCTCTGAAGGCGATGAGCAGCGCATGATGATGATGGGGCTTAAGCGTTACACAAAATATAACAATATGCCTAACGTAGTGGCTTTAAGAGAGACCATTGCTGCAAAAATCGTAAGCGAAGGCGCTTACCCTTATTAATAATTTCAGTTTTTAGTTTGTTTGTAAACCCTGCTTTCCGGCAGGGTTTTTTAATCTCTAAAACCTAATTTTATAAAATGTATGCAGAATTTTATATAAAAAATATAAATATAGTTGGATAAATTTGGGTGTAAAGAGATACAATATCACCCATCCAACCAATTTATTTTACAATCGGTATTCATGTGGGGGCAGAATACTGCATTGCAAAAGCCTGTCTATATTGACAGGCTTTTCTATATAGTCCAGATTGTTATAAAATAAAAACCCGCAATGTGTTACATTACGGGTCTTCATCCTTAGTACTGAGTTTAATCTAATGGCGGCCTTCTTCTTATCAGGTTAAGCGCAATCATTACAATAGCTACAACAAGCAGCAAATGTATAAGAGCACTTCCTGTATGATAAGCAAAACTGCCAAGTGCCCAAAAGATGATCAGTATAAAGGCTATTATATAAAGTAAATTTTTCATAGCAATATTTTTTGAGTGACTATTTTATAGCATCAACTTTTTCTTTCGTCATTTTTGCATGCTCAAGATGAGCCATCAACGTTGGCAACATATTCGCAGCCCACATTCTTACATCCGTTTCTTCTGCTTTTTCAGAAGCTTTCTGCATTTTTTCAATCATTTTTTCATGGCCTTCTACCATTTTATCGGCATACGCCTTATCAAAATCATGACCTGATTTATCGTTAAGATCTCTAAAGGCTTCCTGTCCTTTTTCTGTCAATGATGCCGGAAGTGTAATGTTTTTCTTTGCAGCAGTAGCTTTAAGTTCTGCAAGCGATTTAGTATGCGCCTCAACCATCATTTTACCCAATGTTTTTACATCGGCATTTGTACTTTTTGTCTGTGCCAGTTTTCCAAGCTCAATTTCTTTCATGTCTGATTCGGCAGCAGCTACAAGGTAATCAGAATCTTTTTCTTTTTCCTCATTTACATCGTCAAATTTTGCTTCGTTTTCGTCTTCTGCTACTTCTTTAGGATCCTCCTGTTTTGGTTCATTCTTGCATGACTGAAGGCCAAGAGATAATAATAGAACCGAAGCTCCTAATAGTGTTTTGCTAAATAATGATGTCCTTTTCATAATAGGTTATGTTATTTGTTAGTATTTGTTCTTTACGAAATTAACACATATAAAAAGGCCATGCTGTTAGCGTTATCACAATAAGTGTTAGCGAAATATTAAATGTGATTTAGCGGTCAAAAGAGAATAGATCAACATCCTTATTATCTTTACCCAAAATCAGGTCGGTAATAATTTCGGCAGCAATAAGACTGAAGGTAATACCGTTTCCACCAAATCCCAATGCAAAGTAACTGTTAGGCAGTTTGTCATAAGGACCAATGTATGGCAGCCCGTCTTTGGTGGAACCAAATGTTCCTGTCCAGACAAATTCAGGTTTAAATTTCAGGTGCGGATATAGTTTATCTACATCGGCAGTAAGCTGTTTGGTTTTCTTTTTCATGAGTTTATCCCTTTTAGCAGGGTCGCTGAAATCTTCATCCCTTCCACCAACCAATACCCTGTTATCAGCCGTAGTACGCATATAGAGATAGGGATCGGCTGTATTCCATATCAGCACTTCATCCTTCCAGAAATCCCGTTCGTTATACTGTTCGCTTACTACTGCATAAGTAGACAGTAGATCTACAATTTTCTTATCTATGAAATCCACCACCTCATAACCTGTGGCATATACCAGCTTTTTCGCTTTTATGGTATACCCCGATTCCGTTTTGATTACAACACCACTTTTAGAATGTTTGATGTCTGTTATCTCGGTGCGGTCATAGATATCATTCGCTTTTCCTTTTTTATGATTGTGCTGTAAAAGGCAATGCGTAAACATATATGCATTGGTTTGTGCCGCCTGTTCCGAAAGGATAGCACCATAGCCTGTAAATCCGAATTCTTTTTTCAGTTCATCGGCATCGAGCCAGCGCACTTTAAAACCTGCTGCTTTTCTGGCTTCATATTCTTTCTTTAGCCATGCCGTATCTTTTTTGTAGGCCGCATAATACAGGCTTTTTTTCTTCTCGAAGTAATCCACTCCCCTGTCTTTAACTATCTTTCCCAGTTTGTCTATTGCATCGCTGCACAGCTTATAAGCACGTTCCGCTTTTTCTTGGCCAATCATCTCTGTCAGCTTATATAGTGGGACATCGATCTCATACTGCAACAGCGAAGTGCTTGCACTGGTACTGCCAAGGCCTATGGTACGGGCATCAATAGTAACACAATCTATGCCTGCATTTATAAGATGGTAACGTACCAATGCACCGGAAATCCCGGCTCCGATTATAGCTACCTCAGTTTCTACATCATGGTCGAGTTTAGGAAATGTAAACGGCAGCCCGTCTTTTATCAGCCAGAAAGGATAACCTGCTTTTAATGTCATAATAAATTGCTTATAGCCATAAATTTACCAATTTTAGACTGGAGAGATTTAACATGAAATAAATTATAGCTTTTATTTAACTGTTGTTCAATCGCAGAAAAATTGCATAGTTTTGCAGTATAATTTCTTCAAATGATAAACCCTTCTGCCAGCGGCTGGATCGACAAGTTTTTTGCACAGCTAAAAAACAAGCTTCCCGTTTATGCCAATGCCCACGAATTTTACCGTTCGGTTAGGGATTCAGGGTTTATATATGGCCATGTGGTATCCTTCAGCAACATCGATGCTAAAGAAACCAAAGGCTGGATTACCGAAGAAATCACGAAAGCCGCACTTCTCAATACGCTATATGATGTATACAGGCTGGTTGAAAAAGATGACGACCCAAAAGTATTCATTAAAAAGGCTATCGCTTTTTATAAAGACATGACTCCTGATGGTTTTGACTTTTTCAAAAAAGTACTGCCTGCCTCGTCGCAAAGCCATCAATTAGAGGAAATACTGGACGAACGCATTAAGACTAACGACAATATCATAAGCCGCAGCTTTTCGCATATACTTACCAATGCCCTGCTGTTTATGGATGTACTGGCTTTTCGCCAATACCTCATTAATGAAGTCCTTCCGCAACGCTACCTAAAAAAGCTGGAAGAAACGGTCATAAGTATTGTAGCATTAGCCCTTAAGGCAAAAGACAAAAGATCTGAATATGATGACCTTCTTATAAAGTTGTTTGAATCGTCCGTGCGCTATACCAAGTTCTCAAAGATCGAAGCCGATGATCTTTACAAGCTCGAACTGGATTATTTTGCTTCTAAACCCGAAAAGAATTACCTGCTCGATATGGCAGGCATGGCTATATGGAGTGACGGAAAAGCGCAGGAAACAGAAATAGATTTCCTGTTCAGGCTTTCGGCACAAATGGAAATGAACGACGATATCGCCGCCGAAAGCATTGCTTCATTCGATGTTTTTATTAAAATGAACCGCAAAGAGCTGCCATTCTTCAGGTACTCCAACCCGGTGAAACATTTCTATGATCATGCATCACAGTCGGTAGTACTGCTTATAAACCGTAACAAGAACCGTCTTATAAAAGAGCTATCCAATAACGGAGAACTGATGCTGTTGCTTACCCATTCCACGCATCGAAGCCTTGATGAAAAAGAAAAGAAAAAAGTAAAGAAACAATTACTGGAAATATGCAAAACTGTTCCTTCACTAACTATTTTCTTATTGCCCGGCGGAAGCTTATTGCTACCTCTTCTTATAAAATTCATACCTCAACTGTTACCATCGGTTTTCAATGAAAACCTTGAAACGGATACAGAATAAAAAAACCGCCCCTGAAGGCGGTTTTTCATTATAAACAAAATAACGGGAATTTAGAATTTAAGCTGGCTTACTTTGTCAAGCTCAGTGTTGTCACAAAAGTTTACATCAAGATCTTTTACAATACCTGTATCAAGTCCATAAACCCATCCGTGAAGGCAAAGCTCCTGCCCGTTTTTCCATGCATTCTGTACGATAGAAGTTTTTGCAAGGTCAAGAACCTGCTCTTTTACATTTATCTCTACGAATGTATTGAATCGTGTCGTTTCGTCAATGATTGAGTCAAGGAACTGGCGGTGATGTCTGTAAACATCTTTAATATGCCTGATCCAGTTGTCAATAAGTCCGATAGAATCGTTACCCATCGCTGCTTTAACGCCACCACAACCGTAGTGTCCGCATACGATAACGTGTTTTACTTTAAGCACGTTTACCGCATAGTCAAGTACGCTCAGCATGTTCATGTCAGTGTGAACTACCATGTTAGCGATATTCCTGTGAACGAATACTTCTCCCGGCTGTGCACCTATTACCTCATTGGCAGGAACACGGCTGTCTGAACATCCAATCCATAATAATGGTGGCGCCTGACCTTTAGCAAGGTTTGCAAAATATTCAGGATCCTGGTTAAGCTTGGTCTCGGACCATATCCTGTTGTTGTCTAATATCTTTTTGTAAAAATCTGAATGTGATTCGTGTGAATGTGTATTTGCCATAATAGTTTTATAATGTTTCTGCATCCGCAGAAGTTTTTTCTTTTTTATCTTTTTTAATCTTTTTTTCTTTGTGTTCTACAAACACGTTTTGTTTACCCCAGTCGGTATTTTCAAGCTCATAAGCTTTTTTAAAACCAACAAGCTTAACCTTAATATGTTTCTCTTTCGATTTCACATCTTTAAATTCCTCAATAAGATCAAGTACATCGTGGGCTATATATACCGTGTCTGACGCATCAATAACAACTTTAGAATTTTCAGGCACCTCATTAAGCGTTGTTTTTATAGCCGCTTTATTAAGGAAAGAAACTTCCTGTGCCAGATCGATATGAATTACATCGCCTTCAGCATACTCCTCTTTCCTGAAATTGTATGCTCTCTTAAGGTTACCCCTCAGTACAAAAATAATACTTATCGCCATACCAAGCGCCACACCTTTAAGCAGATCGGTAAATACTACCGCTAGCAGTGTCGCAATAAATGGTATGAACTGGTATTTACCTTTATGCCAAAAATGCAGCAATGTAGCAGGCTTGGCAAGCTTATAGCCTACCAGCAACAATACAGCTGCTAATGTTGCCAGCGGAATCTTATTCAGCACTACCGGAATAGCCAGTACACATATAAGAAGTAATACTCCATGAATAATTGCCGAAAGTTTGGTCTTTGCACCAGCATTGGCATTCGCCGAAGAGCGGACAACAACCGAAGTCATAGGTAAGCCTCCTAACAATGCACTTATCATATTACCAATACCCTGAGCTTTAAGCTCAACATTGGTATCAGTATAACGTTTCTGAACGTCCATCCTGTCGGAAGCTTCAATACATAAAAGCGTCTCAATAGATGCCACTACAGTAATAGTTGCCGCTGTGATCCATACCTGCGGATTGCTGAATGCTGTAAAATCCGGCATGACGATTATACTTTTTAGCTCATCGAACGACTGTGGTATTGGCAGTTTTACAAGATGCGACTGCATTATTTCAAGAGTACTGCCTGTCCTTATGAATACCTCATTAAGTACAATGCTCACAATTACCGCTACAAGGGCTCCCGGCACCAGCTTAAGCTTTTTTAGTGCAGGCACCCTATCCCATAAAATAAGGATCGTAAGCGAAATAAGAGTTATAATGATTGCACCAAGGTGAAAATAATCAAGCGCTCCAAAAATGGCTGAAAACGTATTGTCGCCATCCGTTTGCATAAAGGCCTCGTCGCCTTCAAAATCGGCGTCAAACCCAACAGCATGCGGTAATTGCTTAAGGATAATGATAATACCAATACCCGCCAGCATACCTTCTATAACATTAGAGGGAAAATAATTAGAAATACTTCCAGCTCTTATAAAGCCCAGCGCCAGCTGGAAAACACCGGCAAGGAAAACACTCAGTAAGAACACTTCAAATGAGCCAAGAGTTGCTATAGCTGTAAGAACTATAGCCGTAAGCCCTGCAGCGGGACCCGAAACACTCACGTGAGATCTGCTTAAAGACCCCACAACAATACCACCGATTACACCCGCAATAATACCTGCTAATGGTGGCGCACCTGATGCTAACGCAATACCCAAACATAAGGGCAGCGCAACTAAAAATACCACAAGACCCGATGGAAAATCGGCCTTTAGGCTGCTAAAAAGATTTGTCTTTTTTGTCATAACCGAAAAATATATAATACAATTACACTCTCAGGCACCTATACACCTGAACAGTTGTCCGTAAGTATGGACACGAAAATTGGATTATACTATATCGGGAGGAGGCGAATGTATCTCGCGCGAAACATTATCATGTTCCTCGTCGTTAGCCGTTTTTATAACAGGAGTTTTCTTTGCAGGCGCAAAGAAAGAAAGCCGCAGCTCAACGAAGGCTGCAGCTTTAACTTCTTTTATTTCTTTTTGTATTTCTTCTTCTGTAAGGCTGTAAACAATAGACATATCTGCATCATCCTGGAGGAAACTCACAATGGTAGGAGTCGCCAGAAATGACAGGAATAAAAAGAGTACTATGTTTACAAAAAATTTCATTAGCGCAAAGATACGCATTATTTATAGCAAAATTTAAGCCAGTATTTGTGTTACCGTTAAATTTTTTCTTCGCTCCATGCTTTCATCATCCACATTGTTTTCTCCTGCTCCTTAATGAAATCGCTCATCATTGAGTTAGTCCCTTCATCATTTATATTTCCCGACTCTTCAAGGATTACTCTTTCAATTTTCAAAAGGTCGGCAATAGACTCCATGATAAGATTCACAGCCTCACTGTCTATTGAAATATTTTTACCCACTTTCAGCTTGTTATTTTTAATATAATCATCGAATGTATGAAGCGGTGTCCCGCCTAATGTAAGAACACGCTCGGCAATCATATCGATCTTTAGCTGTGCATCATTGTAAAGCTCTTCAAATTTTACGTGCAGGTCAAAAAATCTTTTACCGCGGATGTTCCAGTGAATCCCACGAAGATTTTGGTAGTACACCTGAAAGTTAGAAAGCAGGATATTAAGCTCTGCTGCAATCACTTCAGTTTCTTTAACCGGAAGCCCGAGTATATTAGTTGCTTGTGTTTGTTTTTTTGTTGCCATAATATAGATATGTTTTGTTTTTTAGTGTAAGCTTTATTGTACGAAACTAGAGTAAATTTAGCTATTTAAAAGATAGGAAATATCAATAGTTTTTATAATTTTATCATAAAAATCTATACCATGACAATTACCCAACTCTACTATGTGCTTGCTGTAGCTGAACACAAAAATTTTACGCTTGCCGCGGAAAAATGCTTTGTAACACAGCCCACACTTAGTATGCAGATTCAAAAGCTTGAAGAAGAACTTGATATACAAATTTTCGACCGCAGCAAAAAACCTATTCAGCTTACTGATGTTGGGGAGAAAATAGTACAGCAGGCAAAAAATATTGTAAACGAGTCGGGAAGGATCAAAGATATTGTAGACCAACAAAAGGGGTATATAGGAGGTGACTTTAAAGTGGGTATCATCCCAACTGTAATGCCCACACTGCTCCCTATGTTCATGGCAAATTTCATTCATAAATACCCAAAAGTAAATCTTATCATTGAGGAGCGTAATACCGAAGAGATTATAAAAATGCTGAAAAATGGCCAGCTCGACGCTGCCATAGCCGCCACTCCGCTTGATGAAGAATCACTGAAAGAAATAGTACTGTACTACGAACCTTTTGTAGCTTATGTACCCGAAAACAACGCAGCCTACCAAAAGAAAGAATTTGAGATCGAAGATCTTGAAGCTAATCTAAATAACATTTTATTGCTACAGGACGGGCATTGTTTCCGTAATAATGTACTAAACATCTGTAAAGCAACATCCTTGGGCTCTGACAATAATTTCCAGATAGAGAGTGGTAGTTTTGAGACCATGGTAAGACTTTCAGACGAAGGGCTTGGAATGACACTGCTTCCCTACCTGCATACGCTGGATATGGACGAAAAGCATAAAGATAAGCTTCGCCAGTTCAAAGATCCAAGGCCATCACGCGAAGTAAGCCTTATCTATTCTAAAAAAGAATTGAAGCTGCATATTATAGAAGCATTACGCACCACGATAGCAGGTGTTGTAAAAGGAGCAATCACATTCCAGAATGTAGATATCACCAGCCCTTTACAAAAGAAGACTAACTAGTTAGACAAAAAAAAGGAGCCCAATGGGCTCCTTTCATTTTTTTATTGCTCAACATAAATAAGGCACGCTTTTAATTCAGGTTTTTCAACGGTGAATGTATTAAGCCATTCTATAAGTTGTTCAATTTCGTAAGGTAAAAGTATTTTTATAGCTTTTTCAACCTCCTTACAAAAAAGCATAGGGTCAAAGCTTACGCTCTCTAAAATCTTTTGTGTATAGCTAAACATAGGTCTAGTCATAATGCGGAAATTCTTTTTTAAGTTAGCTGTGATAAGAACGAGTATGTAAATGTAATAAAATTAAATCTACTATAACGAAATAGTTTTCAACAATTATTCGTTAAAGTTTTGAATACCGCAATTAATTAACACTTTATTAACCTTTAAAAGCGATAAGCATTTCTCTTTTCCCGGGAGGGCCGGGAACTTTTTTCACGCTGAATCCTGCACTCATCATAGCTTTTTTTATAACTGTTCTGCATGCATAGGTAACAAGGACACCTTCACTTTTCAACGCAGCATACATTTTTGAGAATATTTCATCACTCCATAATTCCGGTTGTGTAGGATAGCCAAAAGCATCAAAATAAATAAGGTCAAACACTTCACTGTCATTAATATCCTGAAAAAGCTGCTGGCGTTTTGTGAGGCTAAATTGTTCCGTCAGTTGCGTCTTCTCTCCCCAGGCAGCATTGTGCATAGCATTAAAAACAGCTTGTTTATCATTGGCGTCCAGTTGGCTAACATAATTAAGTTGCGCAACCACTTCCTGTTCTACAGGATAAGCCTCCACCCCTGTGTAATCAATATGTTGGCCTGATTTAAGCGATTCAAGATAGGTAATAAAACAATTCAGGCCTGTACCAAAACCTATCTCTAAAACAGAAATGGGCCTGCCTTCTGTCAAGGCGAGCCCATTTTTTATGAATACATGATACGCTTCCTGGATGGCACCATACCTTGAATGATAATTCTCATCCATATCCGGCAGGTAAATGGTTACCGATCCGTCATTCGTAATTACAATTTCTCTTTTCAATTATTTAATATAAAGTTTTTTAATGCGTGGTATAGGGCCTTCGCATTTTTGCTCATGGCAAGCAACACAAGACGAAACCGCATCGTTAAAATGCTTTTTGGCGTTCAGCGAATCTTTATAGATAAGCTCCTGTGCTTTGAGGAATTTAGCAGCCTGAACCTTAAAAAAGGCATCGTTATCACTTTCATCGGTCATTACCGAAGCATGTATCTTCAAAAAGTGCTGCGGAAAATTGCCAATGGTATCGCCATTGGTAATACGCTCCTTTAACCTCATGTTGTCTACATACATCTGCTCCATAAGAGCAGCCATTTCAGACATCTCATACATTTTGAACTCCTTTTTTGCAGGGGCCTTCTTTTCAGGCTCCGCTTTTACAGCTTCGGCTTTCTTTTCACACGCTGCAAAAATAAGCGATCCCGAAAGAACAATCAACAATTGCTTTTTCATTATTTGCTGATTAGCACGCCATCGGCCATAAATTTATATTCGATCTTAGGCTCAGTGATTTTAGCTATTGCCTCATCAGACTCTCCTCCATCTTTAGCATAATGCCTAAGTTGCGCCACAGATGTTTCACTCACAAAAGCCTTACCGCTCACGACAGCTTCCTGTTCGGCGGCATTCAACGGAATGAAAAATGCATAATCTTTAAATTTCACGAATGATTCTTTACCACCCGGAAGTGCCATAGACATCCAGCATCCCTTTTTCTGGCATACTGCGTTTATTTTTGATCTGAATTTTATATTTACTGTATCACCAGGTTTAAGCGACTTATATTTTTTAATCATCTCTTCTTTAGAAATGGCTTTATCGGCAAGTATCTTATCTCCAAAAGAAGCATAATCAACTTTTACTGCTGTAACGGGCTTAACTTCCTTTACTTCAACAGTCTTTACTTCTTCTTTTGCAGTTTCTGCAGAAACGGCATCTTCTGAAGTAGTTTCTGCAATCGTATCAGTTACAACGGCAGTAGTATCTTTTATGATGGTTTCTTCGGTAGTTACCTCGGTTTCTTTATTCTTCTGGCATGCAGCAAAAGCTATAGCCACAAAAGCCATAAGTAGTGATTTTTTCATTATTTAACGAAAATTAGGTTTAATGTTACAAATTTATACAGAATCTTTAACCTTGCAAGTGCTTCCCTTCAAATTCATCATTTTATTACACTTTCTTTCAATGATTTAATTATTCGGTGTCCAAAATTATTCTAAAACAAGTTGACAACATCTTTTTTTAGTAAATTTGCAATTAACACGACCTAAACATTTAAACCAACACGAAAACACTTTTTTAATGAGTAATAACGCTTCTGATAGCATTATCATCAACAAGGCAGAGACATCAAAAATTGGTGCTGTAGACTTTGAAAACCTTACTTTTGGTAACACTTTTACAGATCACATGCTGATTTGTGATTTCAGGAATGGTGCATGGGAAACTCCCGTGATCAAACCTTACGAGCCATTTCTGATAGATCCCTCTGCTAAAATTTTTCATTACGGACAAGCTATTTTTGAAGGTATGAAGGCCTACAAAGATGAGCAGGATGACGTGTGGCTTTTCAGGCCTGACCAGAATTTTGACCGTTTCAATAAATCGGCAGTAAGGCTTGCTATGCCTGAAGTTCCCGAAGAAGTATTCATCGGGGGCCTTAAAAAAATACTTGAAATAGAAAAAGAATGGGTTAAGAAAGGAAAAGGCAACTCGCTATATATACGTCCGTTCATGATCGCGATAGGTTCGGGAGTTATTGCAGCCCCGTCTACGCAATACCGTTTCATGATCATACTTTCACCTGCCAAGTCTTACTATTCAGGAGAAGTAAAAGTTATTATTGCTGAGCATTACAGCCGTGCTGCTAATGGCGGTATTGGTGCTGCTAAAGCTGCCGGTAACTATTCTGCCCAGTTCTACCCTACAAAACTGGCTAACGAAGCAGGTTTCCAGCAAATCATCTGGACAGACGATGCAACGCACACTAAACTTGAAGAAGCCGGAACAATGAACGTATTCTTCAGGATAAACGATACACTATATACCGCGCCTACAAGCGAAAGGATTCTTGACGGGGTTACCCGTAAGAGCTTAATAGAGCTGGCTAAACGCGAAAACATTAAAGTTGATGTTCGCCCGGTATTGGTTTCAGAGCTTATTGAAGCTGCCAATAACGGTACACTAAAAGAGATCTTTGGTGCAGGAACAGCTGCTGTAGTTAACCCAATCATAGGATTCAGCTACCAGGATAAATACTATGAGCTTCCAAAACAGGAAAATTCAATAGCTTTAGAGCTTAAAGAAAAACTGAACAACATACAATACAAACTTGCCGAAGATACCTTTGGGTGGACGGTGAAGATTTAAGTTTTCAGTCACAGTCACAGTTTTCAGTGACGAGATAATATTAAAAAAGTCAGTAACGCGGTTAAAACTGCGTACTGACTTTTTTTAGCACCTTACAATAGCAAAGCTTATTTAATTTGTTAATGATATTTAAGCATGAGTGAAGCTACTGTAAACTGTGACTGAAAACTGAATACTATCTAAGAATCTCCTCAAAATTAGGCTTAAAGTAATTCGGCCCTTTCATTACCTTACCGTCTTCACGATAAATGGGTTTGCCATCCTGCCCCAGCTTGCTCATGTTGCTGCGCTGAATCTCGTCAAACACCTCTTCTATTTTATACTGCAAGCCGTGACTGATGATAGTACCACACAATATATAAAGCATATCGCCAAGCGCATCGGCAATTTCAACAAGGTCGTTATTTTGTACTGCTTCAAGATATTCTTCATTTTCTTCTTTCATCAGGTTATATCGCAGCATGTTTACGGTTTCGCCAAGCGATGCTTTAGGCATTTCATTTACACCTACACCAAATGATATATGAAATTCTTTTACTGAGTCTAATTGTTTTTTCATTTTTCTAAAATTTGTGACTTAAAAATAGCTAAAAATAACAGCGGGCTGTTGTACCTTTGCCAAAAAGATTTCAACATGTTTACAACAGGACAATTGGTTTTTGCAGGGTTATTTTTAGTGGCTTTCATTATTACCATGATAGTTATGTACCGTAAAGACCTGGTGACGCACAAAAAATATTACAAAGGCACTTATAAGATCCTTTTAGGCTTTTTAACTTTCATAGCACTATTGTTTGTCATCAAAACATTCCTGAAAGAATAGTCTTAAAATTTTCTTAATTTTATAACCTTAAAAATCCCCATTAATGGGGATTTTTTTTTACATTCAGTTCATCATATTTGCAAATAATAAAACCAATAAAATAAAACACACACCACAATGAACATCGAAAAACAAACAAAGGACAAAACGTACACATTAAATTCTGTAACCAGTTATTTTGACGAAGATGGGATTATCCTGAGGCTCTTACTGCCAGCGGAAATAATAGACAACCCGTATGAATTTATTACATATGATATTTCTCAGACAATAAACGGCACTCCTGTAAATGCTTTGCTACTCTTTATGAAAAAGCTAAATGATAATGGAGATGACCTTTCGGACAGTGATGATGACCTAAATGAAGTTGAAAAAACTTTCAGTTATTCTGATTTTCAACCATTAAACGATACGCCGGGTTTCTGCGGATTTGATTACAAACTTGACGATGCCGTAATCATTATCCGTCACGAATATGAAAACGACGCATTGTATGTAACTAATTGTTCGAAAAAACTCTTTGGAATGCTTGACACACTAAAAACTAATTTGATCGCCGATGGAAACTTCCAGATGGGGCTTAACCTTATGGGAGATACAAGAAAAACAGGGATGAGTTCTGTCCCTAAAAAATAAACTATGATTAGACCTTATCCAAAATTATTATTGCTGCTGCTTATAAATATCTTATTTATAAGCAGGGCATATTGTCAATCCGATTCTAAAAAGCTTATAGATATAAGACATAGGATGGAATCATCTAAGCTCAAGAATATTAATCAAGAGCTAAAAAACATTGACGAAAAATCTCTTTCAAAACCGGATAAGGCACTATACTACTATTTAATCGCTAATTGTTCACATTCAGACCTAAAGATAAACGAGGCTTTTAAGTATTATTTACTATCAAAAAAAGCATACTTATCTATTGATAGTGTTAATATGGCAATGGATATCAATCTCGAAATATCCAATCTAATAACTGCTCAGGAAAATTACAGTCCGATATATAAAAAATATTTAGATGAATATATTGACTATGCTCATAAAACAGGTGACACTATAAGACTTGCCAGGAGCTATAAAGCACTAGGTGAAATAGCTTTTGACAATAACAAACCTAAAGAAAGTCTGCCCTATTATAAAAAAGCATTAGCGCTTTTTTTAAAAGCTAATGATCGGAAAAAAGCGTCATACGTATACTTTAATATTGCTGCAATATATAATGAACAACTACATAAGCCTGATTCAGCTTTATTCTATCTAAATAAACAACTACCGGAAATCAAAATTTATGGAGAGGTCGATGATTTATGGTATAATTACGTAAATCAGGCAGCTTCATATTATTACCTTGGAAATTATAGAAAAGCAATAGAATACCTTAATCTTGCTGATAATATTCCTCTAAATTCATATAAAACGAAGAAAAATCAGCATATTAATGAGTTTCTTTACAAAAATTATGATGCTTTAGGTGACTACACTAATGCCTATAAATATCTTCAGCTCAGCACAAAATATTCCGATAGCATTAATATCGTTGAGCAAAATATTGCGCTAAATGATCTTGACACCAAATACAAAACTAAAGAAAAGGAACTTGAAAATACTTTACTAAAAAGTGAAGTTAAAACCAACAGGATAGTATTATATTCTATCATAATACTTCTTATTGCCATAGTTGCAATTGCTGCCCTGATAATTAAAAACTCCCGCAGGAGAGAAAAAATATCAAAACAGGAAAAACTTATCGAGCAGCAAAAGTTTGAAAAAACACTTAAAGATTACGAGCTGAACAGTATTGATATGATACTGGAAGGCCAGGAAAAAGAGCGTCAGCGAATGGCTAACGACCTTCATGACAACCTTGGCAGCATGCTTGCTACCCTTAAACTGAACTTTGAAAACCTTAAGCTCAGAAAAATGGAGCTTAGGGAAGAAGAAAATAAACTATACGACCGCACCGATGAGCTTATAGAAGAAGCCTACCAAAAGGTACGCCGCCTTGCCCACGCCAAAAATGCAGGGGTATTTGCCAGCGAAGGCCTTATACCGGCAATACAGAAACTGGCAGAGAAAATATCAATACCAGGTAAGCTTCAGCTACAGGTTATAGCTTTCGGCTTTAAGGAAAGGCTTGAGAATTCACTGGAAATTGCTATCTTTAGGACAGTCCAGGAGCTCTCTACCAACATAATTAAACACTCACAGGCTACTGAAGCGACTATTCACCTGACCGATCATGGCGATAACATTAATATCATGATCGAAGATAACGGTGTAGGTTTTGACCGTAAGAACATTGATACCGCCGATGGTATGGGATTACAAAATATTAAAAAGAAAATAGTGCAGCTTGGCGGCAATCTGGAAATAGATTCTACTCCTGGCAAAGGCACAACAATAATAATAGACATACCTGTAAATGATTAACGTAGTAATTGCAGAAGACCATCAGTCGCTTATAGACGGCATCAAGATTTTTCTTGAATATGAAGAAGATATCAATGTTGTAGGCGAAGCCAATGACGGGGAAAGGCTCCTGGAAACAGTAAGGCTTAAAAACCCCGATGTGGTGCTTACTGACATCCGTATGCCAAAAATGGATGGCATTACTGCCACCAGGCAGCTGAAAAAAGAATTTCCGCTGTGCAAGGTAATTGCGTTCAGCATGTTTGAACAGGACGAAGCCATCATCCAGATGCAGGAAGCTGGGGCATCAGGATATATTATGAAAAACTCTTCGCTCAAAATTGTTCTTGCTGCCATAAGGGCAGTTATGAATGGCGAAGAATACTTTGATGCTTCGCTTAAAAATACCGGCGTAAAAAAATCTGACCAGGATGTACCCCTTAGCAAACGTGAAATGGAAATTGTTAAGCTCATTGGCGAAGGGAAGACTTCGCAGGATATTGCCGATATTCTTTTCATAGGAAAGACCACCGTTGATACCCATAGAAAAAACATACTTAAAAAATTGAGCCTCCAGGGTAAAAGCGAGCTTTTGCGCTATTCGATGGAAAAAAAATATGATTTTTAGTAAACGAATTATTACTATAAATTTTACAAAAATACCCTCTTATGGGTATTTTTTTGCTTAACAGTAATCTGCAACTTTGCGATGTTCATGCGTATAATGCATAAAAAAACAAGCTATGAATAAACCAACATCATTATCAGCAATTTTAGGCAGGGTATTTTTTTTAAACCGAATCTTTCGTCGTAAAAAAAGTGCTTTTGCAAAACAAAGACGCCTTTTAAGGGGCGATTATAATATATTTTAATATTATTTATTATCTAACATAACAATATACGCCTGAGAAACAATTAATTATACGCCATAAAGAATACTTAAAACACTCTTTCACAGAGTGTTTTGTGTTTAACACAAAAAATGTTAAAAACCTTGGCACATTCTTTGTTTATAGAAGAATTAACAAACACTTTATTCTTAAATTTGAATCATTAATCAATAATTACGACATGAGAACATTTACTTACAAATTTATCCTGGCAGCGGCATTAGGACTTACTTTATCAAATTGTGGCGGAACACAAACAGTAACGCGTGTAGACGAAAATAGTGTAACCGATATAAGCGGACGCTGGAATGACACAGATTCAAGACTGACTGCCGAAGCTATTGCTGCAGACATGATGGGACATTCTTGGTACAGTACTTATGCATCTGAAAACGGTGGCAAAAAACCGGTTATCATTGTAGGCCTAATCACCAACAAATCGCATGAGCATATTGAAGCGGAAACTTTTTCTAAAGACATCGAAAAAGCTATCATCAATTCAGGAAGGATGAAACTTGTTCAGGCAGGTGCCAAACGTGAAGAGATAAGAGGTGAAAGAGCTGACCAGCAAAACTTCGCTTCACAGTCTACCATGAAAAAATTCGGACTTGAAAACGGGGCTGATTTTATGCTTCAGGGAACTATAAACTCTATTGTTGACTCAAACAAAAAAGAAAAAACGATTTACTACCAGATCGATCTTGAGCTAACAAATATCCAGACAAATGAAAAAGTATGGATTGGTGACAAAAAGATAAAAAAATACATCAAGTAATTCCTGAGTAAAGTTTTTATGATACTTAAGAATATTGCTTCTTTTTTTTCAAAAACAGCTGTACTGCTATTGTTGGCCGGCTTGTATTCCTGTGGCACATATAATACCAAGACCACTATAGAAGCTGACCTTTACAATGGGCAGTTCAAAAAAGCCGTTGAGAATATTGACAGCAACAAATTCCTGAACAAGGAAAGGAACAGGCTTTTGTATCTTATGGAAAAAGGTAAGATGGAACACCTCCTCGGTAATTATAAAGAAAGTAATGCCCTTCTTGAAAAGGCTTACATTATGATCGAGGATAAAATAACCATCAATGCAGGACAGGTTGTAGCATCTAAGCTGACCAATCCAATGGCAGAACCTTACAGGGGTGAAGATTTTGAAAAAGTGACCATCCATTATTATATGGCGCTTAACTATTTTCATCTTGGTCTTCCCAACGAAGCCCTTGTTGAAGCAAAGCGAATAAATATAAAACTGCTTGAGCTAAACGATAAATACCCGAACAATAAGAACAAATACAGTAGCGATGCTTTTTCTCAAATATTGCAGGGTCTTATTTATGAAAGCACAGGAGATACTAACAATGCCTTTATTGCTTACAGGAATGCCGCAGAAATTTATGATGCCGATGGCGGCAATTTCTTTGGTATAGCGATGCCTGAACAGCTTAAATATGACCTAGCACGTACGGCAAAGCAAATGGGCTTCATGGATGAATACAATAAGTATTTAAAGCAATACAAACTTGAACCTATAGAGCTGGTAAAAACCGGCAAGAATGGTTTGGCAGTACAGCCAAATCCTCCTGTAGCTGCGGGTGAGGCAATCATATTTTGGGAGAATGGCCTTGCTCCTGCTAAAGACCAGATTATACTTAATTTCTCAGCAGGTGAATACTGGTTCTACGCATCATACATGGAAGATGGTGTTGTACAGGATATAATACTGCCAATTCCCATGGGATTTGATTTAGGCACCGTAAATGCTATTGCCATACCGAAATACAGGAAAAGGGAGAGTTTTTATAGTAAAGCAACCGTACTTGTAAATGGCGCTGAAATGCCTTTGCAAACCGGACAGGATTTTTATCCTATTGCAAAACAGTGCCTCAAAGACAGGATGCTTCGTGAAGTCGTAAGTATTGTTACTCGTTTTGCTGCTAAAAAAGCTGCAAGTGCCGGTATGGCGGCTTTAGGCAAAGAGATGTTTGGTAAAGATGGTGAAGACATTTTTAGGTTAGGTGGTGATATTGCCGGGGCAGCTACCGAAAAAGCCGATACCAGGAACTGGCAATCGCTTCCGGCTACGATAGGGTATGCACGTGTGCCTTTACAGGAAGGTGAAAATAAATTTACAATTAAAAAATACGGCCAGGGAGGTATTGTTGACACTGATACGATAACAATACCGTTTAAAGAGGGCCTGCAGATTGTAAACTACTTTGACCTGGGGAGAACGCAGGTTTTTCCTGATGCGGTTCCTTCTGAAACAACACCTGTATCTGCCACTCCATTACCAACGACCACCGGTGCATTAAAACCATAATTGAATTTAAAACCTGAAATTATGAAAAAGCTTCTACTGTTTCTATTGCTGTCTACCTGCTTTACGCTGTGCGCGCAGGACAATAGCAGCTGGGATGAATGGCAAAGGACAAGCTGCTACTCTAAAATATCCTACAGGATGAAAGACGAACAAAAAATTGGCGATCAATACCACTGGAAAATACAGTTCAGAAGCGATTATAACGAAGTGGTCTCATTCAATTATCATGTTACCGATAAGCTTGAAGAATATGCTGTCACCACACATCGCAAAACGATGAACCCGGGAAAGATGAGTGAAGAAATAGATGTCTACACTACAGGAAGCAACATATACCTTCTGGTAGACAAACTGAGCCTTTCACCCTATCCGGAAAATTTTGCAGATTGTGACAATTAATACAAAAGCCTCCATTTTAGGGGGCTTTTTTCGTATTTCGTCGGGTTTTTATGATCTTTAAAAGATAATTGGTTTGTTAAAATAATTTATTATAATTTTACGACAAACTAAAAGTTTTCCCCCTATGAAAATTGTTAAATATATATTTCTCCTGTTACTGCTTTCGGTAGTCGCAGTTTCGGTTTTTATAGCCACTCAGGAGGGGAAATATGATATCAAAAAAGAAAGCGTGATACGAGTACCTAAAATGGTGCTTTACAACTATATAAACGAATACAAGAACTGGGAAAACCTTGGTATCCTGACAGGAAGCGACACTACGGCGATATATACCTATTCTGAAAATTCGTCTGGAAGCGGGGCCATGATGTCGTGGAAAAAAGACAGAAGTGAAGGGCAGATTAAAACCATTAAACTTGCAGAAAACGATTCTATTATACAAAAAGCAGTGATCGACGGCCTGAACTCCGATATTGCCTGGAACTTTAAAGACACCCTAAAAAGCACAAAAGTGACCGTAAGGATGAAAGGCGACCTTAGCTTTATGGAAAAAGCGAATGCCTTCATACGCGGTGGTGGCAATGTAAACAAAGTGATGGAATCGTCACTTGATAACGGCCTCAAGAACCTTAATGCCTTCCTGATCGACGAGCTTTCTAAAAGCAATGTTGAAGTAAAAGGACTTATTACCAAAACAGGTGCAAATTATATAGGCCACGCCGTTACATCTAAGATTGAGGACATCAATAAAAAATCGGCAGAGATCTTCCCTAAGCTTTTGAACTTCATGAAGAAGAACAAGATGGTGAAGCAGGGTGCTCCATTCATCTTTTACAGAAACTATGACAAAACACAGGGCACAGCCTCTTATGTAGTTTGTATCCCTATCAAAGACGAGATGTTCACTTCTCCGGGAAGCGAATATGAAGGTGGAAAATATGCAGGCTTCAATGCGCTTAAAACAACCCTTAAAGGTGATTACTCACATCTTCCTAAAGCGTGGGATGCCGCCCATGCCTACATTACCGAAAAAGCATTGCAGGAAAACACTACAGGAACCTATATAGAGCTTTACAGCAAAGGTGTACAGAAATCGAAACGCCCGTCTGAATGGATAACCGATCTTTATATTCCAATCGGACCACCAACAATATTGCCGATAACCGATTCTATACAGGCTCCGGCAGCATTGACTCCGGTAAAACCGGCAGTTGTGACTCCAACTACAGCCGGTGCACGTCCGGCCGCAGCGACAAACAAACCTGCGGGGACTACAACTGCTACTGGTACTGCTAAACCTACAGTGACAGGAACCAAACCTGCTGCTACAACAACTACAGGAACAAAACCGGCAACAACTGCACCAAAGCCGGGCGGAACAGCAACTAAACCAGCAACTAAACCAGCGGGTACAACGGCAACAGGTACAAGTACGCATGTAAAACCTGCTGCTAAACCTGCAACGACTACAGGCACAACAGCTCCTAAGCCGGCAGAAACTAAACCTACTACAAATAACGCTAACTAAACAGGAAAATGACTGCAGAGATTTTAGAAGTATTATTTGAACTGATACCTACATTCGCTGATAATAATATTGAAACCTCTGATCCTAAAAATAAAAAAAAGGATAGTACAGATAATAAATAGTACAAAAAAGTCCCCTTCTTTCGAAGGGGACTTTTTTATTTTTGGCCGTGGCCTATAATGTGCTTCACGACTGTTTCTGCTGAATGCAGTCCAAAAACTGCGGGTATCCAGCTGTTTGTCCCGAAGAATGATTTCTTGAAGTTTGAGCCATCCGTCATTTTAAGGCTCGTCTGGTCGGGATATTCAATCGAGAAGACCACTTTTACCCCTTTAGTAATACCTTCTTTTTTAAGGCGTTTACGCACTGTTTTGGCCAATGGGCAGTATTCTGTCTTGCTAATATCGGCAACTCTTACCTTACCGGCCTCATATTTGCCCCCTGCGCCCATATTACTTATGATCTTAACCTTTTGACGTCTCGCCGATATTAAGAGATTCAGCTTAGGTGTTATGCTGTCTATGCAGTCTAGCACATAGTCATACTCAGGTGTAACCAGTTCGTAAGCGCGTTCCGGCGAAAGGAATTCCTGTACACGTATCAGTTGCAGTTCAGGATTGATATCCATAAGCCTGTCGCCAACGATGGTTACCTTTGGCTGCCCAACGGTAGAATGCAGGGCCGGCAATTGTCGGTTGATGTTCGTGATATCTACCACGTCGCCATCAACTATTGTCATTTTACCCACTCCTGCCCTTGCAAGGAATTCAGCCGCAAACGAGCCAACACCTCCAAGGCCTACCACCATTACGTGTGCATTTTTTAATCTCTCCAGTCCTTCTTTTTTAAAAAGGAGCTCAGCCCTTTCTCTCCAATCAGCCATTCTTAAAAACGGTTTTAAAATTAGTGCTTACTATATCTTTTACTTCTTCAATATCAATATTTCTTGCCGCTGCGGCTTTGGCATACACTTCGGCAATGCTTTGTTCCATACTGTCGGTTTCCAAAAAGAACTTGTCAGCAGGCACTTCGGCAAACACAGTCGATAACTCCTCATTGCGTAGCAGGTATTTGCCAAACGACAAATAAAACCCATTATCCAGCAATTGTTTTGCTACCTGTATGTTCTTAGAGAACC
This sequence comes from Flavobacterium hauense, assembly GCF_054457175.1. Taxonomy (NCBI): domain Bacteria; kingdom Pseudomonadati; phylum Bacteroidota; class Flavobacteriia; order Flavobacteriales; family Flavobacteriaceae; genus Flavobacterium; species Flavobacterium hauense. Next base: position 75,076 of record NZ_JBTKVX010000012.1, on the reverse strand, counting down.
CGTGAACGATCATTGGTACACCCGGTTTAATGCGGTTATGAACTTCAATCAGTTCCTGAAATGCTGCAACAAGGTGCAAAATTACGGGTTTTTGATGTTTTTTTGCTAATCGTAAATGTTTTTCAAACACTTCAATCTGTAAATCGAGTGGTTTTTCTATTCTTTTGTCCAGTCCGCATTCGCCAATAGCAAGACAGCCGGGCATTGAAAGCCGGTTTTCTATGATAGCCAGATGCTCTTCCAACTTATCCTCATCTATATACCACGGATGGATTCCCGTAGAAAAAAACGGCACATCAATATCTTCGTAGGGATAACGGTTTACGATATCAAATATATTTATATCTTCTGATGATTTGTGTGTATGGAGGTTGTAGAGCATTATACAAAAATAACATTTTAGATTCTTTTAACCACAAAGCTCACAAAGAAGAAAGCACGAAGAACGCAAAGCTTTGTGAACCTTGTGGAATAACTTAGTGTTCTTTGTGGTTAAAAACAAAACGCCCTACACTTTTCAGTATAGGGCATTATATATTTAGATTCTTCCTTCGTCAGAATGACAGAAACATTACGAAATCACTCCACTGCCAATAAGTTCATCGCCAATATGCCATGCGGCAAATTGTCCTTCGGTGATTGCCGATTGCGGCTCTTCAAACGAAATGTACATGCCGTTATCAAACTTATGCAGGGTTGCTTTCTGCAATGGCTGGCGGTAGCGTATGCGTACCATTACATCCATAGTCTCGCCATCTTTCAGTTTCAGGTCTTCACGCACCCAGTGTATTTCGCTTTCCTGTATGAACAATGCCTTACGGAAAAGCCCCGGATGGTTCTGCCCCTGGCCTGTGTATATAGCATTGCTTTCCACATCGGTTGCTATAATGAAAAGTGCTTCTTTGGTACCGCCTACATTAAGGCCTTTTCGCTGCCCGATAGTAAAGTAATGCGCACCCTGATGCTTGCCTACCACTTTACCCATTTCAGGTTTGTAGTCTATGTTTTTGGCTTCGTAAGCCAACTGTTCTTTTACCGAGCTGAATTGCGGTGCTGCTTCACTGTAGGTTGCAACATCGGCAGCCACTTCATAGATAACACCTTCTTTTGGCTGCAGCTGCTGCTGAAGAAACTCCGGCAGTCGCACTTTACCGATAAAGCAAAGTCCTTGCGAATCTTTTTTCTCAGCAGTAACCAGTTCCATTTTGGCAGCAATCTCACGCACCTGAGGTTTGGTAAGCTCCCCTATCGGGAATAATGACTTAGCCAGTTGCTCCTGCGAAAGCTGGCAAAGGAAATACGACTGGTCTTTGTTACCGTCTACCCCTGCAAGAAGCTGATACGTTTCGGTACCATCCTTCTCTATTGTCCCTTTACGGCAATAGTGGCCTGTAGCGACATAATCGGCACCAAGGCTAAGGGCAATCTTCATAAACACGTCAAACTTGATCTCACGGTTACAAAGCACGTCAGGATTTGGTGTCCTGCCCTTTTCATATTCATTGAACATATAATCTACTATACGCTCTTTATATTGTTCGCTAAGGTCTACCGTCTGGAACGGTATTCCAAGCTTTTCGGCTACCAGTAATGCATCGTTGCTGTCTTCCAGCCACGGGCATTCGTTAGATATCGTTACGCTGTCATCGTGCCAGTTCTTCATGAACAACCCAATGACTTCATAGCCCTGCTCCTGAAGCAGGTAGGCTGCAACGCTCGAATCTACACCTCCGGAAAGCCCTACTACTACACGTTTCATTTTAATTCCTTTCTTAAAAATTTCTGCAAAAGTACGACAAAAATTAGTTTTTGCGTTCTTTGCGTGCCAACTGCGTTTTTTTATTGGTAAGGTCTTCTTCTCTTACTTTTTTACCTTTTTCAAAAAACTGCCATTTGCCGGTCTTCTTATTATCAGTAAATTGACCTTTGCTAACAATGTCTCCATGCCCATCCCTAAAAGTAGCAGGCCCATCAAGCTTATCATTCTTATATGTCGATTCTTCCAACACAATACCCTTTTCGGTATATTGCTTATAAGCTCCGTTTTTAACCCCGTCTATATAGACAGCTTCTTCCGCTAAGGCTCCATTTGCAAAAAGAACTTTACGTGTTCCCTGTATCTTACCGTTTACATAAGGCTCTGTTGAAAGCACCTTACCCGTTTTGGGATCATAAAATTTCCACTCACCTTCCCTGAGCTTGTTTACCTCTTTGCCCTCACTCACTTTCTTTCCTTTTTCATCAAAAAATGTAGTGATGCATGAGCCATCTGCTGCAAAAGCTCTTGTTGCCGCAAGTGTAGAAGTCTTATCATCTTCAAAGAACTTAAAAGTTCCTGTTTCTTTTCCGTGGTCAAATGTACCCTCATAGCGTGGATTCTTCGATTTTTCATAAGTACCTTTCCAAACACCATGGCGTTTGCCGGCAGCATCCATCTGGTTGATACCCTGCGCAAAAGTAACTGCGCTTACCAAAAATAAAACCAATAAAGCTGAAAACCTGTTTATCATATAACGGTATGTTTTTTTATTAATCGAAAATATGGCTTTTTTAGTATATCCAAAAGTGAGCCAAAGAAAAAAAAGCATCTGCCGGGGCAGATGCTTTCAGTATTATTTTTTGCCTTTCTGAAGCTTTTGCTGCTCCTGTGCCTGCTCCATCATTTCCTGCATTTTGCGTTGGAAACGACCCTGGGTCTTTGGCTTGGTTTTATTTTCCTGAATTTTAGCGTGTATCTTATCTTCTTTCACGATGTAATTTTTAATTACAAGCATGATACCTATTGTAATAAGGTTAGAGATAAAATAGTACAAACTCAATCCTGATGCATAGTTATTAAAGAACACAAGCATCATTACCGGAGAGATGTAGATCATCACTTTCATAATCTTGCTCATATCCGGCATACCTTCCTGCGGTGGCGCTGCCATAGTCTGGTCACCTGTTGTCATCTTCATGTAGAAGAAGATCGCTACCGATGCCAATATTGGGAACAAACTCACGTGGTCGCCATAGAACGGAATGTAGAATGGCAGGTGGTATACTGAATCGTATGATGAAAGGTCGGTTGCCCAAAGGAAACTTTGCTGTCTTAGATCAAAGAACGATGGGAAGAACTGGAATAGAGCATAGAATACCGGAATCTGCATCAGCGCCGGAAGACATCCCGCCATTGGGTTTACACCCGCACTGTTGTACAGCTTCATTGTTTCCTGCTGTTTCTTCATCGGGTCTTTTTTGTACTTCTCGTTAAGCTCGGTAATTTCAGGACGAAGTACTTTCATCTTAGCCTGAGACAGGTATGACTTATACGTTACCGGAGACATTACTATCCTTACCAGTATCGTGAAGATAATGATTGCAACACCATAAGAAAGGAAGCTGCTAAGGAATGTAAATAAAGGAATAAATATATAACGGTTGATCCATCCGAAGATACCCCAGCCTAATGGCAGGATCTCATCAAGATTTTTGTCCTTATATTGATCTTGGGTAAGAATATTATAGTTTGCCGGGCCATAGTACATATTCATGTTATAGCTTAGCTCTCCACCTTTAAATTCAAGAGGCATTTTTGCCGTGAACTTTTTAGTGAATATCGTATCCAGCTTCTCATCTTTTACAAGATTCTCAGAAGTCATTTCAGCCGTTTTAAAAGGCGTGTCAGTTAAAAGGATAGAGGTAAAGAAATGCTGTTTGAAAGCGATATAGGTAACAGCTTCAGCTTTCTCGCTGTCAAGTTTAGACCCTTCGCTCAGGTTATCATCTTTACCGTCTTCATATTCATAGACCACTTTCGTATATCTGTTTTCATACGAAACGCTTTTTTCGTTTCTGTATGTTTTCATCATCCACTCAAGATCCATTGGCTTAGACGTGTCAACCACCTGTGCCAGTCCCTGAGAACGGATAGAGAAATCCATCATGTAATTATTTGGCTTAAGCACATAACGGTACTCTAAAAACTGGTTTTCACCGGCCTTAAGGCGCATTGTCAATACATCATTATCTCCTTCTTTAGTCTGTACAGGCTCAAAGTAAAGATCTTTTGTATTCAGAATGCGGTTATCTTTAGTCTTAAACTGAAGGTTAAAACTTGCGTTATTGTTTTTGATAAGGTCAACAGGTTTGTTGCTGTTTTTTTCAAACTGCTCAAAATCGTTGATTTTTGCCTCCTGAATGTAACCACCTTTGTTAGCTATCTTTAATGTAAGGAACTGGCTTTTAAGCTCAGTAACATTATTTTTAGCCGATGGCAATGAAGCACTATAAGCAAATACACCTAATGAACCGTTAAGCTGTGCCATCTTAACAGAATCGGTTACTGTAGAATCCTTAATAATGGAAGCCGTTTTAGCTTCTTCAGCAAGTTTTTTAGCCTGAGCTTTTTCTACCTGCTCTTTTTTAGCTTTTTCCTGAAACTCTTTTTCTTTTTCATTAGAGTTGTTATAGATCATCCATAACATCAGTAACGCTACCAGACCGAAACCAATAATTGTTTTTAAGTCTAACTTTTTTTCTTCCATTATAAAAATTATTTCACTTTAATGCCCGCTTTCATCAGGCTTTTATGTTGAATGCCAAAGGCAGTTCTTAGTTGCTTTTTTTCTTTACGGCTGCTTTAACGAAGCTTACAAAAAGTGGGTGCGGATTAGCTACCGTACTCTTATACTCCGGATGGTATTGTACCCCAATAAAGAATGGGTGATTATCAAGTTCAATGATTTCAACAAGGCCTGTATCAGGATTCACACCCGATGTTTTAAGCCCTGCTCCCTGAAGGTCGCTCATATATGCACTGTTAAACTCATAACGGTGACGGTGACGCTCCTGTATCTCGGCAGCCCCATCATATATTTTACTTGCAAGCGTTCCTGCTTCAAGAGAACATTTCCATGCACCAAGACGCATAGTTCCGCCTTTGTCGGTAATGGTTTTCTGCTCTTCCATGATATTGATAACCGGATGCGGCGTGTTCTCGTTCATTTCTGTCGAGTTAGCATCTTTCCAGCCTAATACGTTTCTTGAATATTCAATAACGGCCATTTGCATACCAAGACAAATACCAAAGAATGGTATATTATTTTCCCTTGCATAACGCACCGTCTCTACCTTACCTTCTATACCTCTTCCACCAAAACCAGGTGCAACAAGAATACCGTCAAGTCCGCTTAGTTTTTCATTTGCATTGTCCCTGTCAATATATTCAGAGTGAATGCTTATTACGTTAACTTTAGTTTCGTTAGCAGAACCTGCGTGAACAAATGCCTCAATAATCGATTTGTATGAATCCTGAAGTTCAACATATTTACCTACAAGACCTATGTTTACAGTATGTTTAGGATTTTTAAGCCTGAAAAGGAACTGGTTCCAGTTTTTAAGATCCGGAGTGTTTTTTTCAGGTAAGTCAAGTTTTTTAAGCGTTACCCTGTCAAGGCCTTCCTCCAGCATAAGGTTTGGCACTTCGTATATGGTAGAAGCATCAATAGACTGTATAACCGCTTCACGCTTCACGTTACAGAACAATGCCAGTTTCTGGCGCAGGTCTGACGAAAGTTCGTGCTCTGTACGGCATACAAGGATATCAGCTTTGATACCGCTTTCCATCAATGTCTTAACAGAGTGTTGCGTTGGTTTAGTCTTAAGCTCACCCGCAGCAGCAAGATAAGGCACAAGTGTAAGGTGGATAACAATACCGTTATTTTCACCCAGTTCCCATACCAATTGCCTTACCGACTCGATGTAAGGAAGCGACTCAATGTCACCTACCGTACCACCTATTTCGGTAATAACAATATCATACTCACCTGTATTTCCCAGGTGCTGCATGCGTTCTTTAATTTCGTTAGTGATGTGCGGCACTACCTGTACGGTCTTACCAAGAAATTCGCCTCTTCTCTCTTTCTCGATAACCGAAAGGTAGACCCTTCCTGTAGTAACGTTATTCGACTGAGAAGTAGGAACGTTAAGGAATCTTTCATAGTGGCCAAGGTCAAGATCTGTTTCCGCGCCATCATCTGTAACATAACATTCTCCGTGCTCATACGGGTTAAGTGTACCCGGGTCTACATTAATGTAGGGATCAAATTTCTGGATTGTTGTCCTGTAACCTCTTGCCTGCAGTAGTTTTGCCAGTGATGCTGCTATAATTCCTTTTCCTAAAGAAGAAGACACACCGCCTGTAACAAAAATATACTTTGTCTGATTCATTTGTAAAATATGTTGTTGTGTTGCTGTAGTAAAAAACGTGGCAAAAGTACAAAAATTAATTGATGTTTAATGTATCAATTATTTAATGTAGCAATGTAATGACGCTTATAACATCAACGGGTTTATTATCCTACCCAAAAATGATGCTATGAATACAAAACCTGCCAAACTGTCTTATTCAATATAACAATGCACCAAATGATTTAATGTAACAATTACCACTACTACCTATCAATTGGTACAGTAGGAAATTATCACATTGATACATAAAGATTACTTCTTCGGATGCAGGCGCTGGATATTCCTGACGATATTTTCGAGGCCGTTAAGCTTGAGCTCATATACCAATTGCAGCATCTGCCCTAACTGCCCTGCAGGAAAGCCTTTGTTATGATACCATACCACATAATATTCAGGCAGCTCTATAAGATAGCGGCCTTCATATTTACCAAAGGGCATTTTTGTATGTGCGAGCTTTATCAGGAATTCTTTCTGCTGGTCCAAATGTGAAGGTTTTAAAATAAAAAATGCCCCCGCTGGTGGCAGAGGCAAAAGTAGTGTAATTTAATGTGAAAAATTACTGATTTACAGTTATAGCAATCAATGCATAGCATTTCTCTTTCATTGCTACATTGAAAAATTAGCATATTGCTATATTAATTTGTCAACTCCATTTTAAAGCAGCTATCAGCAGAAACGGTCACAGTTCCATTCCAGGTAAGCCCGTCACAACTTGCACTATAATTGTAGCTACCTGCAGGTATTTGAAAAGTAGCTGCCGAAGTAGCTCCGCATGATGGCGATCCTGAGCTGTAATACCCATCAATTGTATCTGATATACCTGCAATATTTACAGTAATAAAGCCGCAATCTAAGTCACTTCTAACCCAAAACATTACCTGTCCGTCTCCTGAACCGCCACCCCCATTGTTAGACAGCTCGCCACAGTCTCCTTCCCATGAGCCTTTTTTATAATCGGTCACAAGACAAACATCACAGTCAGGATATGAAAACTCAAGAGTTCCGTCTACAATTTCGAGATACGTATCCCATAAGCCGTACTCTGAATCCCATGTAATGTAGTTCCCGTCAATATACCCTTTGTATAGTCCCGCGGCAGTAGAGCCCCTTTTTTCGCACATGTAGACACGATTAGAGGATTCGCCCTCTATCCCACCAATAGCAAGATCCGTCCTGTCGCCACTTGGACCCGGAAGACGTGTCCATACTCCGCCAAAGGTTCCACCGTTATTGTTGTTAGTACTCTCCTCACTGTCATCTTCACATGACACCACAAGGACAGAAGCAAAAAGCAAGCAGAAGAAACTGCCTAATCGTAAGAATTGAGTAATTTTTTTCATAATAATAAGGTTTACGTGTTTTTGTTAAGTCAAAATTAATTTACCGAGAGTCAAAGAAAAACCTATCCTTAGGAGGGTTTCCCCTATTGGATAATGATTTTTATCCTATACTTATTTCTTTACATAAGTATCCCTGTATTGTGTATCATCAATATCGCCGGAACTATGGGTAAGCACCATTTTAGTGTTGGTAAGCTCTTCAATGTTACTTTCAAATTCGCCTTCAAACTCATCATATGAATAAACAACCTTTGTATTGTTAGCCTTTAGCTCCCACGAGCCCTTGATTACGTTTGCACTGCCGCAGGTTACTGTACCAGGATATAATGTCCAGTCACCTCCTGCTTCATATTCTTCGGTATCATCGAGATCACAGTCTTCTGTAACATCTTCCCAGGCTTCATTTCCCTGCCTGGCCTCTTCTTTTGTTTTCTTCCATACACCTACAATTTCCGAATTGCCGGTGTCATCTTTTTCATCACTATCGTCACTACAGGAAACAACCGCTACTGCAATAAGCAGAAAGCATATCATACCGGTAAATCTTAAAATTTGGGTAACTTTTTTCATGGTAATAATTGGTTTATAATTTGTTACACCAAAACTACTACCAGCATCTAAAAAGAAATCCCCATGAAGAAGGGGATTTTACCTATATACTCGTAAGTGTTTTACCCACATCCTTATACAATCCCGAAAAATCGTACATTAGTAGACTCTAAACAGATATCCTATGTCTAATAATGATATTGAAGAACTGCGTTTTCCAATTGGGAAATTTAAAGCACCCGAAAACTACACGGATTTTATTCTATCCGATTACATTAAAACACTTTCAAATTTTCCTGAAGCAATAAAAAAAGAAACGGCCTACCTTTCCGATGAACAGTTAGACACTCCTTACAGAGCCGGGGGATGGACAATAAGACAAGTGGTTCATCATTGTGCTGATAGCCACCTAAACAGCTATATTCGTTTTAAGCTTGCATTAACCGAAGATAATCCAACCATAAAAGCATATCAGGAAGATAAATGGGCTGAATTAGAAGACGGCAGGACATTACCTGTACTACACAGCCTGAATATACTCGAAGGACTGCATTTCCGATGGGTTACATTATTAAAGTCACTATCCAAAGAAGACCTTAAAGTAACTTTTATACATCCTGAAGGCAACCAAAAAATTGAGATTGTAGAAAACATCAGCTTTTATGCATGGCACTGCAATCATCACCTTGCCCACATTACCGAATTAAAAAAACGCAAAGGATGGTAATCAAAAAGTCCCACTAAAATTAGCGGGACTTTTTGATTACCAGTTGAATGTCACATCCTGAATTACATCAGGATGCAGGCTAAGGCCTACGGCACATGTTTTTGCCACACGCTCCAGTATTATTCTTGACTTTTCGTCAGCATCCGACTTCATGTTGAAAATCACTTCTATCTTTGCTATTTTCCTTGGATCTGCCTGCATGGTTTTGGTAACCTCAGCTGTTGATCCCTCAAGGTTAACCTTTAATTCATTGGCCTTAATACCCATAAATGAAAGCATACAGGTAGCCAGCGAATTGGCAACCATATCGGTTGGCGAAAAAGCCTCACCTTTACCATGGTTATCGGTTGGCGCATCTGTTATTATTTCGCTGCCCGATTGCAGATGAACAGAAGAGGTTCTTAACTCCCCAAGGTAAGTTACTTTAGATGTCATAATTATTGAGCTATTTTAGTACTTAAGTCCTGATCGTAATACAATATATATACGCCTGTGTTGTAATTTCCTCCTTTAACTGATGCGTAAGCAAATTTATTCTCTACCTGCTCTGATGCCTTCTCTGCTGTTACCTCTTTAAAGTTTTCCGGCTGAAAAAGACGAAGAATTGTATCGAACGTAAGGTCAAAGCCACGTGTAGCATATTGGTTTGGCATTACATTATTTTTTTCCCTGAACACTTTAGCAAACAATAAACTGCCCGGTGTATCACTATCGTTAGTAACAGAAGGATAAAGCATTTTAAGATTAGTAAGCCTTGTAAGCGGCAATTCGTCGGTATCGAAGGTATCATAACGCTCCAGTACCACAAGCTGTATCTGGTAATCTGCAAGAGCGTCTGTAAGCGCTTTGGTAGTACCCAATATCATCCCTATCCTTTCGGTTTCAAGAATAACATAGTTTATCCTGTCCTTAACCAACATTGCTTTTAAAGCATCAACCATAATGGTCCCATCGGTATTCAGCGATGCAAATTTTACAGCGGGAAGGTTGGAGGTTATAAATTGCCTTGAGCTGTTCTTTTTGGCATCTACCACAGCAATAAGATTACCATTTTTCGTTTTCAGGTAATCCAGCATTGCACCCCTTACTGTTTCCGATGTCGGTACTGACTGATACAGGTTAGCATGCGGCTTAGCCTCTTCCTTAGATAAAGGCGAAATTACAGGAACACCTTTAGTAGCCAGTAACGAGGCAAGTGTCTCAACATTATTAGGGAAAAACGGACCTATAATAGCATCCATTCCTGCAAGGCCCGGAGCCTGTGCAGAAACGTCAGATGATGTTTTACTTTCTTTAGAATCCAGTATCTTAACCTTTAGTGGAAGGCCAAGGACTTTAGCAGAGTCAATTGCCATCATGGCACCCGCATAAAAATCAAGCGTCATGTTCAGGAATTTATCCGAACGTAACAGTTTGGCACGAATGGTATCCGATTCTATCCTTGATATATGGAAAGGCAATAAAAGAGCCAGTTCTTTAGTCTCTGATTTTTTAAGGGTTGATATCAGTCCCGAAACAGACTTAGTAGATGCATCTGCAACAAAAGTTGTATTCACCCCTTTTGGAAGCTTTAAAACCATACCATCTTTAAGACCATCTTTAACTTCAGGATTAAGCGCAATTATCTGGTCTTCGGTAAGACCTGTTCTTTTTGTAAGGCTGTAAAGCGTTTCTTTTGGCTGAACTTCATAGCTTGAATATTCCTGCTGTGCAGGAGCAACTGCAGGCTTAGCATCTTCTTTCTTAACTATTGCATTCTTATCCAGCTTAAGCTTATAGCCTAACGGAAGGGTGTCTTTTACTTCAGGGTTAAGCTCATCCAGTAACTGAATGGTCATGCCATATTCTTTGGCAATAGAATACTTTGTTTCGCCCTTCTCTACTACGTGATACATATACGACGGATAGTTAGGCTTTGCTTCGGCTTTCTTTTCAGCTTTTACCTGGGCAGCAACACCACTGCCTTTAATAGGTATGATCACTTTCTGACCTATCTGAAGTCCATTATCAAGAGTGGCGCCGTTAGCTTTTTTGATATCATCGACCGATACATCATATTTTTTAGCAAGGCTAAAGAGTGTTTCTTTAGGCTGAACTTCGTGTATCGTATTCGCAACTTTAGTAGGCTTCTCTTTTACCGGAGCAACCTGAGGTGCTTTTATACTGTTTGGTATAAGCAGGGTTGTATTTTCCTTCAGGCCGTTCTTTGCATCCGGATTGAGGCGATAAATATCGTATGGGGTAATTTTGTATATTTTTGCTATGCTTGCTACAGTCTCTCCCTTCTCAACCTTATGCTTTTTATAATCCTGTGCATAAGAAGGCGTTGACAGCAAGGCCAATGAAAAAATAAAAATTACAAGGTACTTCATGGTGTGATTTTTTTGGAACAATTTAACACTTGCAAATTTAGGTTTTACTCCCACTATTCGATAGTTTTATCTTATAAATTTCAGTTAAAAATACAAAACCCATACCAAAAGGCTATTACATAAAAAAGAGGACTATTCGTCCTCTTCTTCCTCTTCTTCTTTTTTCTTTATAGGTGGTACGGCAGGCACCTGTATAGGATTACCACCATTCTTCTTTATCAGGTCAGCCTTAAATTTATCAAGGTCTTTTTTATGCGACTCGTGTAGCGGAATCTTTAATATCTGCCCGGGCACCAAACCTAAACCATCCGTTTGCACCTCATTGTATTTATATATCTCGTCCGGATCGACCATATATTTTTTAGATATCATGATCATCCTCTCACCCATCATGGTCTTATGATCTATAAAATAGGTATCCAGGTCAATTAGCTCGGGAGGATTTTCTTCAGTATTTGTCTGGCTATCCCTGTCATCCTGTGCCGAAACACTTTGGAAAACAAAAAACAAGGCCAGTAACAGCAGCATTTTTTTCATAACAGTAATCTTGGTCATTTGGATGCCTAAAAGTAATGATTTTAGCGGAAAGACAAAATTTCGATTTCAAAATCACCAGAATTTGTTCTTTGCCAGCAATTACACTAATTTGATTCGTGTTAATTCGTGTAATTGGTGGCAAAAATTCGTTAGCCATAAAAAAAGCCATGCAAAAAATGCACGGCTTCTCTATATATAGATCTGTAAAAGATTATTCCCACTCAATAGTGGCCGGTGGTTTAGAGCTAATGTCATAAACAACACGGTTAACACCTTTTACTTTATTGATGATCTCATTAGAAATTTTCATCAGGAACTCATAAGGTAAATGAACCCAGTCTGCCGTCATACCGTCGGTAGATTCTACAGCCCTAAGCGCAACTACTTTTTCGTAAGTACGCTCATCACCCATAACACCAACGCTATTTACCGGAAGAAGGATTGCTCCCGCCTGCCAAACTTTGTCATATAGTCCATGCTCTTTAAGTCCGTTGATAAATACCGCATCAACTTCCTGTAAGATACGTACTTTTTCAGGAGTGATATCACCAAGGATCCTGATAGAAAGACCAGGTCCCGGGAATGGGTGACGGCCAAGAAGCTCAGGGTCGATACCTAAAGTAGCACCTACTCTTCTCACTTCGTCTTTGAATAACATTCTTAATGGCTCTACCACCTGAAGCTTCATGAAGTCAGGAAGTCCACCCACATTGTGGTGCGATTTGATAGTAGCCGACGGACCTTTTACTGAAACAGACTCTATAACGTCAGGATAGATAGTACCCTGAGCAAGCCATTTAACATCATCAAGCATGTTTGCCTCATCGTCGAATACTTCGATGAATACACGCCCAATTGTTTTACGTTTTGTTTCAGGATCGTCGATACCTGCGAGCTGGGAAAGGAAACGGTCAGATGCATCAACACCTTTTACGTTAAGTCCCATGTCTTTATATTGATCAAGAACGCTTTCGAATTCGTTCTTTCTAAGTAATCCGTTGTTAACAAAAATACAGTAAAGGTTTTTACCGATAGCTTTGTTTAAAAGCACAGCAGCAACAGTAGAGTCAACTCCGCCTGAAAGACCAAGAACAACTTTATCATCGCCAATTTTACCTTTAAGCTCTGCTACGATGTCCTCTACGAATGACCCAGGTGTAAAGGTTTGTGGCACCTGAGCTATCTTCACAAGGAAGTTCTCAAGCATCTGCTTACCATCAGTAGAGTGGTATACCTCAGGGTGGTACTGTATTGCATACGTAGTTTCGCCTTCAATCTTGTAAGCTGCGTTTTCCACATCTTTAGTACTTGCTAGCACTACACCGCCAGTAGGCAGTTTTTTGATGGTATCGCTGTGACTCATCCATACCTGGCTGTTCTCAGAAACACCTTCCAGGAAAGGCTCACCTTCTTTGATAAAAGAAAGATTAGCACGTCCATACTCACGAATGTTAGATGGCGCTACCTCACCTCCGTTAAAATGCGCAAGGTACTGTGCACCATAACAAACAGCCAATAGAGGCAGCTTGCCGCGAATTTGAGAAAGGTCCGGGTGCGGAGCATCTTCAGCCCTTACAGAGAATGGGCTACCTGATAATATTACCGCTTTATAAGATGATAAATCAACCGGTGGGTTGTTGTAAGGGAAAATTTCGCAGAAGATATTTAACTCGCGAACCCTTCTCGCAATAAGCTGAGTGTATTGCGATCCGAAATCTAGAATAAGTACATTGTGTTGCATGCGCAAAAGTAATACTTATATGTGAAAATGAAAAATGAGATTTACGGTTTTTTAGATTGATTGATTTTTAAGCAATTAACTATAAAGTCCACAAGGTTTTACGCAAAGAACACTAAGCATTTCAAAGTTAATACTCTAAAAATTAAAAAATCAAAAACCTGCTGACACACTGTTGTCATACTTCCAAAATAATTTTGCCTCATTAATCACAAAATGAGACATTATTATGAACTTACGATCATTACGGATAATTACTGAAGACATTAAACACCTTGTAGATTTTTACGAAAAAGTTACAGGCCTTACTGCTACATGGCATACCGAAGATTTTGCAGAAATAGGCACTCCTTCTTCTAACCTTGCCATAGGCAGTACAAAAACACTGGCACTATTTGGAGAAAACATAGCCGAACCATCATCGAACAAAAGTGTAATTATTGAATTCCTCGTTAACAATGTGGACGACAGCTACGAGTTGGTTAAGAATACTACCGAAGATATTCTTCAACAGCCGATAACTATGCCGTGGGGCAACCGTTCTACATTGTTCCGCGACCCAGACGGGAACCTCATCAACTTCTTTGCTCCTGTAACTCCGGAGGCCGTGAAAAGATTCGGTACTTCTAATTATTAACCCTTCAGAGCGTAAACTTTCTTCCTTAAATTCTTCAATAAAAAAAGTGACGGGTCCTTTCCTTCAATCTCACTCGCTACTATGGGTTTCCCAATGGTTATTTTTAAAACATGCCCTTTTTTATTGAAGAGTTCTGAAATCAGTTTCGAAGTTTGCAGCATCGGATGCACCGATTTCAGTAAACTGAAAAAAATACCATTATTGCCGTGAAAGTATATGGGCAGGATTGGCACACCCGCTTTAGCTATGATTTTACCAACGACAGGATGCCACTCCTTATCAGTGATCGAATTTGTCCTTAAGTCATAGGATGACACTTCGCCTGCAGGAAAAATGGCTACAGGAATTCCGTCTTTCAAGGTTTTGAACGTTGTTTTCAATCCGCTGATGCTCGACGAATTTTGTACGTTTTCAAATGGGTTTACCCCAATAATGCATTTTTCAAGGTTAGGGATTTTCTTCAGCAAAAAATTCCCCATATATAATGTATCAGGACGCACCCGTGCAATTGTACTTAATAGTGCCAACGATTCGATGCCTCCGTAAGGATGATTAGCAACGGCTATAAATGCACCATCAGCGGGGATATTCTGTAAGTCAGAAGCATTAACCTGAACCTTCACGCCTATTGCTTCTAAAACATGGCTCGAAAACGCAGCACCCTCAAGATTACCCGCCTCTTTTACAATAGTATTTAAATTATCGATCTTCATCTTCTTCATCAGATAAGAAGACAGGCCGGGGATGGGAATTTTAGAAAGTCCGGCAATTTCAGAAAATTTTTCTTCGGAGATCAGTGTCATGGTTTTGTTATTGAGAGTTCATATCTGTATTAACGACGTAAATTGCTACATAAAGCGTACTACCGCATCAGTGAATTCTCTACTCCGATTGCTAACAAATATAGCCCGATTTAATTACGATAACCGATTTATTATGTAAACGTTAGATTATCATTTAAGGATGTTAAAAATCTGTAACAAGCAGGCCAATAAATGAACTGAAAAACTAGCCTATTGGCTTTTGTTTAGAGTACCTTTAAATAAAAATGACACAAACTGAAACACCGCTTTGGAACAAGCTAAAAAGCTTCCAACTTGATGAAACCGATGTCAGATTAACCTTCTCACAGCGGCTTGCCCGCGAGAACGGCTGGAACAGGGAGTACACGCTCAGGG
Source organism: Flavobacterium hauense (assembly GCF_054457175.1). NCBI lineage: Bacteria > Pseudomonadati > Bacteroidota > Flavobacteriia > Flavobacteriales > Flavobacteriaceae > Flavobacterium > Flavobacterium hauense. Next base: position 59,767 of record NZ_JBTKVX010000012.1, on the reverse strand, counting down.
TTATTGAAGAGTACAAAAAATTCCTCTTCCTGTGCTGTACCTCTCCTACTCCGGTAACACCCAGCGACCCGGTAGACCAGGCATGGCATCTGCACCTTACCTACACCAAATCGTACTGGAACGACCTCTGCAAAAACACCCTCGAAAGAGAGATTCATCACAACCCAACTAAAGGCGGCAGAGAAGAACAGCAAAAGTTCAACACCCTCTACACCGGACTGCACGAAATTTACCTTGAAAAATTTGTCACCGTGCCTCCACCCGACATCTGGCACGATAATAAGACCCGGTTTAGCGAAATTAATTTCCAAAGGGTTAACCTGAGTCGCTACTGGCTCGTAAAGAAACCTAAACTAAATCCACCCGGATTAGCAATACAGTTCATTGGCATAGCCATAAGCACCCTGTTGATACAGGCGTCGGGTGAAGGATTCATACTGGTACTCTTTGCTATTGGAGCCATCATTGCCTTTGCAAACCGGAACAACAATAACGGCAAGGGAGGAAACAGCGGCACAGATGGTGATGGTATCGGCAGTTTTTCCTGCACATCTTCAGAAGGGCATAGCGGATGTTCATCTCATCATGACAACAGCGGGTGCTCATCCGATGGATGCTCGAGCGGGTGCAGCGGTTGCGGTGGTGGCTGCGGCGGAGATTAATTTAACAATCCGCATTTCCTGAATTAGGTTTTTTACTTACCTTTAGGTTTCCTAATTCAATAAAGATGAAACCTCTTTTTTCATTGCTTTTCCTGCTTTTCTCTACAACGGCTTTCTGCCAGACAGAAGAATTCACAAAACCAGACTATAAACAAATAGAAAAAAATGTAGGCGACAAAAAATCGCCTCTTTACTTCAATTCTCTGTACGAGCGCTATAAAAAAGCCGACAGCACCATGACCATTGAAGAAAAAAGACATTTATATTACGGCTATTCCTTCCAGAAAAACTACTCCCCATACAGCATTTCCGATTCACAGGAAGAGCTTAACGAAATACTCAGAAGCCAAAAGTCAGACAAAAAGACACTGGAGAAACTCATTAAAATCTCCAATAAGGTTTTGGAAGATTTCCCTTTTAGCATCCGTATAAAAGAATACCGTGTATATGCCTTTAAGGAACTGGGCAAATACAAAGAGTCCCGAACAGAAGAAATTCAGGCAAGCATCATTATCGATGCCATACTGAGCACCGGCGATGGCACAACTCAGGAAAACAGCTTTTTCGTGATAAATACCACAAACGAATACGAAATCCTTGATATCCTGGGCTTTCGCTTTGGCGGAGAACAAAAGCTCATAGAACACCAATATGATTATCTTACTTTAGCCGAAAACTCTTATGAGCTCAAAGGCTTTTATTTTGATGTAACAAGGCTGTTTGAGAGTTTTAAATTATAATGTAACAATTGCCAATATCAATATCGGACGTCCGACTTCTCACAAACAAAAACAAATAACAATTATGCCACAAGTTAATCCTTATATTACTTTTTCGGGTACATGCGAAGAAGCATTCAATTTTTACAAATCCGTTTTTGGGGGCGAGTTCCAATATATCGGGCGCTTCAGCGAAATGCCAGACGGTGACAAAATTCCGGAAGGAGAAAAAAATTACATCATGCACGTGTCATTGCCTATCAGTAAAGAGACGATCCTTATGGGCAGCGATGCATTAGATTCTTTTGGACATGTGATGACTACAGGGAATAATATCTCGATCTCAATTAATGCTGAAAGCGAAGAAGAAGCTACCCGCCTTTTCAACGGACTGTCTGCAGGCGGCAGGATTACCATGCCACTTGAGAAAACATTCTGGGGCGCATTCTTTGGTATGTTTACCGATAAGTTTGGCATCAACTGGATGGTAAACCATGATACTGCTCCTAAAGAATAATACAACTATTCTAAACCCATACTTCTTTATAAAATAGCGTAATTTTTGACATCGTAGTAACTTGATTCACGGTAAAATATCCCTATTTAAAGGTATTTTTTCATAGTATTATTCTCAATACCTTTATACCATAAACCCAATCATTATGACATCAAAAACTACGCTATTTTATGCTGTTTGTTTATTTTTAGGGATAAACGCATCTGCACAGCAACTGGTTAAAGACATTGACCCATCAAATTCAAGCAGTCCTACATGGCTTACACCTTGTAATGGCAATCTGTTTTTTTCGGCTTCGGCAGGAACAAGCGGAACAGAATTATGGAAAAGCGACGGTACAGCAGAAGGAACCGTGATGCTGAAAGATATTTACACCGGTAACAATTTTGGATCTAACCCAAGTTCCCTTACCGATGTAAATGGTACTTTATTTTTTAGTGCTACTGATGCCACTTATGGAAAAGAACTATGGAAAAGCGATGGTACTGCAGCAGGCACAGTTATGGTAAAAGAAATTCGTGCGGACCAATATGATTCTTATCCTAAGAATTTCATAAGCTTTAACGGCGCTTTATTTTTCACCGCCAATGATGGAGTTCATGGCTGGGAATTATGGAAAAGCGACGGAACAGCTGCCGGAACAGTTATGGTAAAAGATATCTACGATCTATCTTCAGATGCTGACCCCAATTCGCTCACAATCGCAAACGGAACGTTATATTTTTTCGCAAAAGGCGATGAACTATGGAAAAGCGATGGTACAACCAGCGGCACTGTGCTAATTAAAAACATACATCCAGGTTCGAACCCTGTACGATTTTTAACTAACGTAGAAGGCAAATTGTTTTTTAGTGGTGGTCAGGGAGGCAGTTCTACTGATAATCAGCTGTGGACAAGTGATGGTACAGAAGGAGGAACTGTGATGCTAAAAGATTTTGGTGGAACAGTTACTGATGGTATGATCGAGAATTTAAATGCAATGAATGGCCATCTATATTTCACAGCAAATGATGGTGTAAGCGGCAAAGAATTATGGAAGAGTGACGGCACCGCTGCGGGTACTGTAATAGTTAAAGATATAAATCCGGGAGCTGCAAGCTCTTACTTTAGCAATTTTGTAGCCATAAATAACATATTGTATTTTTCAGCTTATGACGGAGTTCAAAATGAATTATGGAAAAGCAACAGTACAGCTGCCGGAACTGTTATGGTAAAAAACCTTACACCGGATGGTTCATCTACAGTAAGTGACTTATTTAATTTTAACAATACCCTCTATTTTAGAGGAAATAATGGTGATACCGATAAGATATGGAAAAGTGATGGAACAGATGCAGGCACAACAGTAGCGTGGGAAACTCCATTATATGGCATAAGAACGCTAACCGGCGGAGGGGAAAGTCCTAATGTAGCAATTGTAGACAATACCTGGTATTTTGCTTCAGTTTCAGGTAGTGGTATTGGCAGGGAACTTTATAAATTTAGTGGTGCAACTGCAGGCTTAGACAGTGTCGAAAAAACTTCAGCGATAAAAGCCTATCCTAATCCTACAACCGGAATTATCACTGTTGACTTTGATGAATTGACAGAAGCAGATTTAACACTTTACAATACTACTGGACAATTGCTCTATACCAAAAAAATAAAAAAAGGTGAAAACATAGACATATCTCATTTGTCAAACGGAATATATTACCTGAATTTTAAATCCGGGAATACTAGTTCTACAAGAAAAATAATACTGAACAGGTAATAACTATAATTAGTTTTGTTTATATTTATAGTAAACATATCTACTCCGTAAGGCATCTGGCTTTACGGAGTTTTGTTTATTAAGCAGTTGTTAATAGTTTTACTATAGGAGAAAAAAATGTAAATTCGCATCATGATGAAACCCGAAGATATTGATGGCGTGAAGCAACTGTTGGCTTCACCAAAAAAAATTGCAATCATCCCTCACCGCAACCCCGATGGCGATGCCATGGGATCTACACTGGGATTATACCATTTCCTTAAACTGAAAGGCCACGACCCAGTAGTGATAACTCCTAACGAATTTCCTGATTTTCTGGCATGGTTGCCATCGTCAGATACCGTTAGAGTATTTGAAAAGGAAACCGAAACAGTTACCAAAATCCTTGAAGCTTCGGATATTGTTTTTACGCTTGACTTTAACGTACTAAGCCGTACGGGCGATCAAATGGGTGCTGCCCTTGAAAAACTGGATACTACCTTCATAATGATAGACCACCATCAGAAACCCGGGGATTACGCACTGTACACGTTCTCTGACACTTCATTTGGCTCTACCTGCGAAATGGTATATCATTTTATTGTTGGTATGGGCGAAAAATCGCTTATCGATAAAACCATCGCAACCTGCCTTTACACAGGTATTGTAACCGACTCAGGATCTTTCCGTTATCCTTCTACAACAGGCACTACACATAGAGTAGTTGCAGATTTCATAGACCTTGGAATAGACAATACTGCCATACACAGCTTGCTGTTTGACAATCACTCGCACAATAGGATATTAATTTTGGCAAGGGCTTTGCAGAACATGAAAGTGTTGCCTGCCTATAAAACCTCATATACCTCCCTGAGCCAGGACGAACTAAACAGCTTTGGCCATAGTAAAGGAGACACAGAGGGCATCGTAAATTATGGCCTTGGAATGAAAGATATCGTGTTTACTGCATTCTTTACCGAAAATAAAGATGAGGGCATCATAAAAATATCGTTCCGCTCCAAAGGCGATTTTGATGTTAACCAGTATGCCCGTGAGCATTTTAGCGGTGGCGGCCACATAAATGCTGCCGGTGGAAAATCTACCGAAAGTTTAGAGGCTACCATACAAAAATTTATTGCTACTTTAGCACACACGAAAATTGACTGATACAATGAAGAAGATATTTATAGTACCGTTTATGCTTCTGGGGATTATGATAACTTCCTGCTCACAACAGCAGGCAAGGAGGCCTGTTTCCCACTCATCGGGTACATTCATGAAAGAATCTGTAGAGAGGAACAAAAAGCTGGTTGCCAATGAAGAATCGGAGATAGACTCTATCATCAAAAGCAATCCGGAGATAAAATACATTGCGTCTGACAAAGGGTACTGGTACCATTATGATATGGAAGTCACTACAGACAGCATACGCCCAAAACGTGGCGATGTTGCCTTTTTTGATTATGAGATAAAAGACCTTAAAGGAAACGTAATATATACAAAGGCAGAATTAAAGCCGCAGGTGTATTATGTAGACAAGCAAAATATAATGATGGGATTGCGTGATGGCATCAAACTTATGAACGAAGGCGAAAAAGTTACCTTTTTATTCCCTTCACACATGGGATATGGCTATCATGGCGATAATAACAGAATTGGCACTAACCAGCCGCTTATATGTACCGTTACCCTTAACGACATTAAGCCTGAGGGCCAGATAAAAGAGAATTAATCTAATATAAATGAAACCAATGACAAGTTTTTTTGTAAGCCTCGTGGCTTTATTTTTTTCATGTAACACTACCCCTACAGCTTCACCAGCACCTGTAAAACTGGGTGATGGCCTTTATGCCGAAATCGAAACTAATAAAGGAAAGATTGTTTTACAGCTGGAGTATCAGAAAACCCCACTTACTGTTGCTAACTTTGTGGCACTTGCCGAAGGACAACAGGATTTTGTAAGTGCTGAGTACAAAGGCAAAAAGTTTTATGACGGACTTAAATGGCACCGTGTAATTAAAGATTTCATGATTCAGGGTGGCGATCCTAAAGGTGATGGTTCAGGTGGACCGGGCTATAAATTTGCCGACGAAACGACTCCTGATCTTAAACACGACAAACCGGGTATCCTTTCTATGGCAAATGCAGGAAAAGGTACTAACGGCAGCCAGTTTTTCATCACTCACGTTCCTACCCCGCACCTTGACGGGCTTCACACAGTTTTCGGACATGTGGTAGAAGGACAGGATGTTGTAAACGCTATCGAGCAAAACGACCAGATCATATCTGTAAAGATAATCCGTAATGGTAAAGATGCTAAAAGCTTTAATGCTCCAAAAGTATTTAAAGAATACTACGAAAAAATAGCAGCACAACAGAAAAAAGAAGCAGATGCCATCGCTAAAACAAAAGCAGATAAAGTAGCTTACTTTGCTGACATCAAAAAAAGCGCTACAAAAACGGCTTCAGGACTGCAATATATGATCACTAAAAAGGGTTCAGGTAAAAAACCGGCTGACGGTTCACAGGTATTCCTTTCTTACTCGGGTTTCCTTGATAATGGGACTGCAACACTATTTGATTCAAGCCTGGTTCCTGTAGCTAAGGCTTTCGGTAACTATATCCCTCAAAAAGATGCTGCCGGAGCTTATTCACCTATTCCTTTCACAATCGGTACTAAAACAGGCCTTATCGCAGGTTTTATTGAAGGTGTAGAAGCAATGTCTCTTGGTGACAAAATTTTGGTATTCATTCCGGGCCACATTGGTTATGGAGAAAGAGGTAACCCACGTGCTGGCATCGGGCCTAACGCGGACCTTATATTCGAACTTGAAATGACAGAAACGCCTCCGGCTCCGGCTGCAGGAAAATAATTCTGTTTCGATATAAAACAAAAAGGGATTCCAATATGGAATCCCTTTTTTATTGTTGTCATTTTAATTATAACAGACGTAGCACCGCTATGTCGCTATAAAAAACATTTAAGCCTTAAATTTCCAGTCGAACTCATCATCTTTATTGATTGTCGCTCCAAGCTCAATTTTAATAACCGTATCAAATTCAGTCTGGAAGATAACCCAGTTGGCTTCGTTAAATTGATTGTCAACAGTATCAAACGTTTCAAGTTCAAAATCTTTAAGGCCATTTGCTTTTGCAGCAGCCTCAATAGATTTCCATGATTCCCCTATCACTTTTGAGCCAAAGATCTCAGCCGAGGGATGCGAAATGATAAGGTACCCCAATTTGAATTCTTCATCCTGGTAAAAGGTAAGCCTTATTTTTTTGTCGTTATACAGGTAAATGATATTGTCGTCATCATCTTTAAATTGCTTTGAAGGAGTACCATAAAGATCCTTTACATCCTTCTCTTTCATTCCGAAAAGCAATTTATCAACACCCGATTTTAAGTTTATTTTCATATTTAGGTGGTAAATTTTTGTTAACACAAAAGTAGTCAATTTTGTGTGAAGCTATACTATCACTATCCTTTTTAAGCATCAGCAATTACGTTAAGATATATTTAACTCACTCATTAAAAATCCATTAAGGGTCTTACATCGTAGCTTTATAATAACAATTAACACCAATTATATATTATGGAAAGAACTTTTACCTATCTAAAAATGATTACGGGATTGTGTTTGCTGTTTACCTTTTCGGCGAGCGCCCAAATTACCGTAACTAATGCTAACAATGCCGGAGCTGGTTCGTTCAGGCAGGCAGTACTTGATGTAGCCGCCGATGGTGCAATACTTTTTGACGCATCACTGGACGGAACTACAATTACACTTTTAACCGAAGTAACTATTGACAAAAACATTGTAATTAATGGTAATGGCAACGAAAACACCATTATCAGCGGTAACGGTACAACAAGAGTACTGCTTATTACTACAGGCAATGTTATAATAAACAACATGACCGTGACGAATGGCTCAACACTTGATAGTGGCGGAGCCGTTTCTATTTCCGGAGGTACCACAATGATGAATAATTGTACAATTTCTGATAGCCAGGCCATGGGTATGCTTGCAACACAAGGCGGTGGCGGTATTTATGTAACCAATGGCTCCCTTACGCTAAATGTATCTACCGTGACTAACAACTCAGCTATGGGAACATCCGGTAGCGGCGGTGGTATATTGGTTGGTACAGGAGGGTCGCTTACAGTGAATGGCTCTACCATTGCTGAAAACATGGCCAACAGAGCCGGTGGTGGTATTGAGGTTAATGCAGCTTCTGCTGTAAGTATTTCGCTTAACGACACTACTCTTGACGAGAATATGGCGGGTTCTAATCCGGGTAACGGAGGCGGACTTCATATTACAGGAGCAAGCAACGCTACAATTACAGGTGGTATCGTAAGTAATAACAACGCAACATCTGAAGGCGGCGGACTTTGGAATGGTTCAGGAACCATGACTATTGAAGGCACTATCATTTCAAACAATACCGCAAGCGGTGCAGCTGCCGATCAGGGTGGTGGCGGAATCTACAACCTTAGCGGTATGCTGAACATAAATTCTGAAACTGAGATTACTGGCAATACTGCAAATGGAACAGCCGGTAGCGGTGGTGGTATACTTAACGATGTGGGCGGCAAGCTTACAATAAACGGCGCAGAAATAACACTAAATGTATCTAACCGTGCCGGTGGTGGTATAGAAGATAACTCAGGAGCTACAGGTTTTGTTACCATGACTGATGTTACTCTTAATTCTAACACAACAAACAACTCACCCGGTAATGGCGGAGGACTTCATGTAACTGGTGCAGGAACAGTATCTATTTCCGGCGGAACAGTAAGTGATAATGAAGCCGGTGCTGAAGGTGGCGGACTTTGGAATGGCACAGGAACTATGACTATTGAAGGTACCGTAATCAGCAACAATACTGCAAGTGGTGCAGGTGCCGATCAGGGTGGTGGCGGAATCTACAACCTTAGCGGTATGCTGAACATCAGCGGAGATACAACGATTTCAGGCAATACTGCCAACGGAGCAGCCGGTAGTGGTGGTGGTATACTTAACGACGTAGGCGGTAAAGTAACTATTGAAGATACTGAAATTACAGCCAACATAGCTACACGTGCCGGTGGTGGTGTAGAAGACAATGGCCTTGCAGCAGGTTTTGTAACCATGAACAACGTAACCCTTACATTGAACAACGCTGGTTCTTCTCCCGGTAATGGTGGTGGTGTGCACATGACAGGACTAGGTAATGTAACACTTACCAACAGCATTGTAAGCGGTAACACTGCTGTACAGGGTGGCGGACTTTGGAATGGTACAGGTTCAATGGCAATTGCAGGTGTGCATTTAATGGCTAATACAGCAACAGGATTAAACGTTACCGACGGTGGCGGAGGCATCTATAACAATGGCGGTACGCTTAACGTAAGCACTTCTACCCTTTCGGCCAATACAGCAACAGGATTGCTTGGACAAGGTGGCGGAATACACGTTAAAGGTGGTACAGCAGTAGTAACTACTTCTACACTATCAGGCAATACATCACTTACTAACGGTGGAGGTATATACAATAATGGTACGCTTACACTGAATGCCAATACACTTACCTTAAATGGTTCATTAGTAAACGGCGGTGGTATTGCCAATGAAGGCACTAATACTATCAATATAAAAAACACACTTGTAACAGGCAATACTGCATTAATTGGAGCTGACCTGTTTGGTAACGATGGTACAATAACATCAGGAGGATTCAACCTTGTTGCAATTGTAGACGGTGAAGCTTTTGTAGAAACTGAAGACGATATTATAGGTAGCATTTCGTTGCCAATAGAAATATCACTTTCTGCTTTGACAGAAATCGAAGACGGAACACCTGTACACATACTAAGCTGCCCAAGCCCGGCTGCTAATCAGGGTGACCCAACAGATACTTTTGCTGACCAGAATGGTTTTGCAGTATTTGGTGATATTCGTGACATTGGTGCCTACGAAGCACAGGAAGACTGTACTACTGCCGGTGTTGAAGAATTTGCAATAAACAGGAGCATTGTATACCCTAACCCTTCAAACGGGGTATTCAATGTAGCCCTGGCATCTAACTATAGTAGCGCAGTAAACATTTCAATTTATGAGATTGCTACAGGCAAACTGGTTAAAGAAGTAAAAGCTGATGTTATGAATATAGAGATAGGCATGACCGGTATTGCGACAGGTACCTATGTTATGCAAATCGTTTCAGACAATACATCTGAAACACATAAACTCGTGGTAAATTAGTGATAATAAGGATTGATTTGGTTGTAAGAGCCCTTCGCAATGCGAAGGGCTTTTTTCATATAAATCCTATGTCAGAAAACTGCCACAGCAATTTACTACACTTCGGACATCAGACTTCCGACAACTAATTCACTCTTTATCTTCCTCCCCTGCTTCACGACAATTTCAGAGCCTTCAGCCAGGTAAACCGATACCGGTTTGAGATTTTGCATAAACGCAAACTCCGGCTCGTAAGTCTTTTCAAAATTGACCCTTAGGGCGTGATCTTTTATCGGATATACCTGCCAGCGCGGATGTACCACCTCATATTCAGATGTAAGCGTATCGCTTATCTTAGTATATCCCCAAAAATGTTCGGTAATGAATTCTTCTTCACTGCCTTCGGCAATATCTACAGGTTCTTTTTCAGAAGTCGTCCTGATAACATTCCATCTGCCGTCTTTCTTCCAGCCATATTTTACGGTAAGGGAATCATCACCTTCTATCCAGGCATGACTCGTAGTCAGCGTTTCATAATTCTCCTTATACAGTGCGTTCGCGACCAGCGTCAGCGATGGCATGGGCACTATCTCCTTAATGAAAACAACACCACGCTTGTAGCCCTCTGTATCTTTATACTTAACATAAAAACGCAGGTTGATCTCCTCAAAATTTACGTGGAAAGGAATTCGCATCTTTAGCATCTTCGTTTCCTGAAACATAAAACCAACAAGGCTCACATAGCAGGTATCGTTCCAAAGGTCGAGTTCCGTTTCGAAAGGAAGGTACGGTTTCAGCACTTCGGGATCGACCGCATAGTTCATCATGATCAGCTTGCGCCACTGGGCGTCAAGAAAGGTTCTTTTTTTAATTGGGATGGATTGTTGCATAAGCCTAAGATAGGAAAAAACTTAATCCTTTAGACTTGAGGGAAATAAATTTTAATCATAAACCACGCGAATCAGTGTCATCCGCGTTCAATATTTATTAGAGATTTCTCCACTACGCTGCGCTTCGGTCGAAATGACAGAAAACAAAAAATCCACCCGAAAGTGGATTCCGTATAAACTCAAATATGAATCTTAGTAGTTAAAAGTACCGTACTCACTGGTAATGGTAAGCTCTTTTTTATCCGAAGCCTCTACCCTTCCTACTATCTGCGCATCTACATTGAATGATTTAGAGATAGCGATAATATCCTGTGCTATGTTCTCAGGAACATACACCTCCATACGGTGACCACAATTGAATACCTGGTACATTTCTTTCCAGTCGGTACCTGAGTTCTCCTGGATAAGCTTAAATAGCGGGGGCACAGGGAACAGGTTATCTTTTATCACGTGAACGTTGTCTACAAAGTGAAGCACTTTAGTTTGTGCACCACCAGAGCAATGAACCATTCCGTGTATTTCGTTTGGAGAGTATTTCTCCAGTATCTTCTTGATGATAGGCGCGTATGTACGCGTTGGCGAAAGTACCAGTTTACCTGCATCGATAGGGCTACCTTCAACCGCATCGGTAAGTTTGGTTTTTCCTGAGTAAACAAGCTCAGCAGGAACTGCTGCATCGTAGCTTTCAGGATATGCTTTTGCAAGATAGTTATCAAACACATCGTGACGTGCAGACGTCAGTCCGTTACTGCCCATACCGCCATTGTATCCTTTTTCATAAGACGCTTCGCCATACGACGCAAGGCCTACGATAACATCACCCGGCTGAATATTCGCATTATCAATAACATCAGAACGTTTCATGCGTGCGGTAACGGTAGAGTCAACGATAATGGTACGCACAAGGTCGCCCACATCGGCAGTTTCACCACCGGTAGAGCGGATGGTAACGCCAAATGATTTCAGTTCGTCGATAAGCTCTTCAGTACCGTTGATGATAGCCGAAAGCACCTCACCCGGAATAACATTTTTGTTACGCCCGATAGTTGATGACAGCATTATGTTATCCACCGCACCTACACAAAGTAGGTCGTCAATGTTCATGATAAGCGCATCCTGAGCAATGCCTTTCCATACAGAGATATCGCCTGTTTCTTTCCAGTACATATAGGCAAGGGATGATTTTGTCCCTGCACCATCGGCATGCATTATAAGGCAGTAATCCTCATCACCTGTAAGGTAATCAGGTACGATCTTACAGAAAGCCTTAGGAAATAGACCTTTATCAATGTTTTTAATGGCGTTGTGCACGTCTTCCTTAGAGGCCGAAACACCCCTCTGGCTGTAACGTTTGCTGTTATCAGAACTCATGGATATGGGTTTGTAATTAAGGCGCAAAGATAGGGTTAATGTAGTAATTATACAATGTAACGATTATTTAATGTAGCAATGTGATAATTACTTTTTTTTGCTTCCTGACCTAATCGGTAACGATTGGTATTCATAAACACGACCATATCACGACCATTGTTATACCCATCATCACGAGCAGTAACAAAGACATGAGTTTTACTAGTCTTCTATTAGTTTTATACTACTTTCCAAAACTATCACGACCTATATAAATATTATATATAAAGATATACTATAAACATCCCTTAAAAAGATATCATTATAAAACTATAAATATCTAAAGTTATAAAAGCAAGGAGAGAGATTTTTTGAGTTTGATTCTCTTCCTTCCTCTCTTCTCTTTTGGGAGGTTTAGTTAGAATGGAAAAAGGTGCACTCTTGTACAGGCACACCCAAGGCCGCTGCGTTTTGTCATTTCGACGATAGGAGGCACGAGGCTTTAGCCGACTGGCAGAGCAAATCTCTTCTATTCCAAAAGAGATTCTTCGACTACGCTGCGCTGCGCTCAGAATGACAGAACCTTGCTGTAAGTTATCAGTGAAGTTTACCAACAACTGGCAACCATCAACCGACCCCTAAAAACTAATTATTCTCCACGATAAGTACCTCAACCCTGCGATTGGCTTCGCGTTCTTCGGGAGATTTTTCAGGGATGGGGTACATCGGCTGGCTTACGCCGAAACCTTCAAACGAAAGGCGGCTTTTCTCGATGCCGTTAATGTTCAGGAACTTCATTACTGCTTTTGCCCTTTCACGGGAAAGATTGTTACGGTCGGCTTTCATGCAGCACACGTGCCCTTCAAGCTTTATTTTCAGTCCCGGATTAAGCTTCATAGTCTCTAAAAGTTCAAATAACTTAGGCCTTGAATCAGCCATGACGCCAAAGGTGTTTTCATGAAAATTAAGATTGTCAATACGTAGTTTTTCGCCTGCCCTGGCTTCTCCTAGCTTTTTCATAAACTCAACATCAAGTTTCAGTTCTTCTTCCTTACCTCCCGGCCCCATTACCTTTACGGTTGACGGATATACTACAGGTCCTTTCTTTACAGTCGGTTTAGGTGCCGTTTCCGTAATACCGAGTATCTCGTTCTCACGGGCAAGGTCTTTTTGCAGCAGGTAATAAATGGTCACCTTACGGTTCTCAGCTTTTACCGGCGATTGTTTGTGCAGCTTCCCGAAGCTTCTTGTCTTGAAGTCCTCACGGATTTTTACTTTGTCTTTGATAAGCGCAAAAACATGGCTTACCCTGCGCTGCGCAAGGGTGTCATTCATGCCAATGGTTCCGTCCTCATCGGTATAGCCATTTATGGCAAGTATTTTGGATGTTTTATTGGCGGCAAGCCAGCTTTCCAGTCTTTTGTCTTCGCCATTTTTAAGTTCATATTTGTTGGTATCAAAATACAATGAGAACTGCTCCTGTGCTTTTGCAGCAATACTAAAGAACAAAGAGAATATAAGAACTGTAAACAGCTTTTTCATGAGAGTGGGTTTGTTTAGATAACGAAAATAGGTAATTATTTATTATTAGTGAAGCTTACTGCAAACTGCGACTGAACACTAGTTTGCTATAATCTCAATCTCTACACGGCGGTTGGCTTCGGCTTCAACGGCATTATGTTCCGGGATGGGATATAGCGGCCGTGTTGCGCCAAAGCTTTGGTAAGTCACGCGGCTTTTATCTATACCTGCATTAACCAAGTAAGTATAAACAGTTTTAGCCCTTAGCAGTCCCAGTTTTTTAGGATCATCGTCATTACAGCAGATGTGTCCCTGTATGTCGATTTTCAGATTAGGATTTGCTTCCATAATTGCCACCAGATTATTGAGCATTGTTGAAGAACCCGGCAATGCCCTGCCCGAATTCATTTCAAAGGCCAACTTGCTTAAAGGTATCTTACTGCCCACTTTTGCCTTTTTTATTTGCTTTGCCAACGGATTTGCTTTGGGTTTCGTTTTTTCAAAATAGATGACCACTTTACGATTTTCTGCTTCACTTTGATCTTTGCCTATTTCGCCTAAACCTTGTATCACAGTTTTTTCATCGAGAGTAACACCATTCTTTTCTAATAAGTCCCTAATAAAATTTGCCCTTCGTACCGATAAGCTATCATTCGCGCCATTCTTGCCAACACCGTCGGCAAAGCCCTGTATCTTTACCACATTAACCGACTTATGCCAGTCCATCCAGCTTTGAAGTTCCTGCCTGTACATTTTGTTCAGCGTGTCTTTACCGGTCTCAAAATATACCGCATATTTTTCCTGGGCATTAACCCTCACCATCAGGAATAAAGTAAAGATGAATAGGAAATATTTTTGCATTAATTCGATTATATTACTTGTAAAACACACCCCTAACCCCTCTCAAGAGGGGAACAGCCTCACTCTTGCTCTAAAAGCAGATAACTGTAAACTTACAATTAATTAGAGATTACCTCAATCTCTACCCTGCGATTGGCTCTGCGCTGCATCTCACTTCTTTCGGGAACAGGGTAAATAGGCCGTGATGCACCATAATCTTTAAACGTTAGTCGATCATTTTCGATCTCGTTAAGCAGCAGATAAATCCATACAACACGTGCCCGCTCTTCAGACACTTCATTATGCATATCTGTTACGCAGCAGATATGTCCCTGAATTTGTATTTTTAATCTAGGATTGTCCTGCATGATTTTAAGAAGTTTTTCCAGTGAGGGTTTTGATTCTTTTAGAAGTTCTGCCGTGCCTCCTTTAAAATTCAGGTTATCAAGCAAAATCCTGTCGCCTCTCTTCAGGCTCTTTTTACCTTCAATCGTAAGGTTGCTCAGTTCATATCGTTGCGCTATCGAATCCATTTCGGCCTCAATCTGTGCAAAAACCGAAATGCATGATGTCAGAAACACAAATAGTAAATATTTTTTCATGGGCAAATTGGTACATTCTCACATTAAGCAATCCTTTAATTAGCTACGATCTCAATCTCTACACGTCGATTGGCAATACGTTCTTCTTCTGTTTTTTCGGGTAGAGCATAAATAGGCCTTGTACTCCCAAAGCTGGTATATGAAAGCCTGTTCTTGTTGATACCTTTACCTATTAAGAACTTATAAACCGTTATGGCTCGCTTTTCTGATATTTTTGCTGTGGTTTCGGTCATGCAGCATACGTGGCCCTGAATCTGTATCTTAAGTTTAGGATTCGCTTTCATGATCTTAAGAAGTTCGTCCAACACCGGTTTCGAAGAATCCAGCACGACATCAGAATTCATGTGGAAATTTACATTATCAAGCCGTATCTTATCACCTACTTTGGCAATGCTTACCTGTTTAGCCAGATCATTTGAAAAGTAGATTACGACTTTCCTGTCGCGCGCATTGTTTGCCGCAGTGGACTCGCTTTCGCCAAAACCTTTCTCTTCGGCAGACTCAACGTTTATATTAGCTGCTTTCAGCTGTTCAAGAACATATTTTACCCGTTTTTCAGATAAGTCCTGATTGTAGGCCTCACCACCCTGCTGGTCGGTATAGCCATAAATTTTCAGGATTTTTGCATCGGGATTTTTAGATATCCAGACTGACAGCTTTTCTCCCGAAGGATCATTCGTTTCGGCAATATCCAAATTAAAATAAACGGTAAATTTCTCCTGGGCATTCGCCGAAAGGCAGAAGAATAAAAGTAGTAGTAAAGTTGGTTTCATAAATTTAATGTAGTAATTTTTAATGTAACGATGTAGCAATGACACACCCCTGGCCCCTCTCAAGAGGGGAACATCTTCACTCAAACTTGTGCTACGCTTATACCTATGAGTGAAGCTGCTGCAAACTGCGACTGAACACTGAATACTAATTCTCTAAAATCTCAATCTCAACACGGCGGTTCTGTATCATCTGGATGTTATTCTGTAATGGCCTGTGTCCGCCATAGCCTTTGGTCGTTACTCTGCTTTTGTCGATGCCATTATTGGTAAGGTACAGGAATATCTCTTCTGCCCTTCTCCCCGAAAGATTATCAACATCTTCAACCTCACAACAAATATGCCCCTGAATCTCAATCTTAAGTTTGGGATTCGCCAGCATAACATTCAGCAATTCTTCAAGGGCATTCTTTGATTCTTTCAATACATAAGTAGTACCTCCTCTGAAATACACATTTTTAAGCCTGATGATGTCGCCCACTTTAGCATTGCTGAGCTGTTGGGTAAGTTCGGATCCTAAGGGTTTTGGTGTAGCATATCCGGCTTTAAAGTAGGTTATTTCAACCTTACGATCGGAAGGACTGTTGTAACCTGCCGCCTGATTTTCTCCGAATGCATTTTTTACAGCATACTCAAGATTGATATTCTGACTTTTAAGCAATCCCATTACATAAGAAGCCCTCTTTTTAGATAGTTCCAGATTAAAATCAGCATTTCCTGTCTTATCGGTATAGCCGTCTACTGTTTCGATCGCAATGTCGCGGTTGACTGCAATCCATTCTTGTAGTTTTTGAACCGAGGCTGCTGTAGCTTCGGCACCGCCGGTATCAAAATAGACCGTGAATTTTTCCTGGGCATTCGCCGAAAGGCAGGACAGGCAAAACATAAATAGTAGTTTCTTCATATTATATTTCAATAATTTCTATTTCCACTCTTCTGTTTACTACGCGTTCTTCTTCGTTTTTTTCCGGTAATGGATAAACTGGCCTAGTGCTGCCAAAACCATTGTGCGACAATCTACCGTCATCAATACCCTTATCTACAAGATATTCATATACTAACTTTGCCCTCCTGTGAGACAATCTTTCTTCGTTCTCCACCTGACAGCATACATGGCCCTGAATTTCAACCTTTAGTGATGGACGATTTCTAAGTACAGTAAGCAAGTCGTTAAGCACTGGCACAGATGAGGGAAGCAATGTAGTAGAATTTTCGTAAAAATTCATGTTATCCAGTCGTATCCTGTCACCTTTTTTTGCTTTGCTTACTTTCATATCCAGCTCGCTTTGTTTAACGGCAGGCTGTATCTGTGGACTTGCATACTGAATAACAACCTTACGGTCTTTAGGATTATTGTTTGCTGTAGATTTACTTTCTCCAAAACCTTTCTCTTCAGCACCTCCCAGGCTTATGTTCGCAATCTTTAATTGTTCATATATATAGCCGGCACGCCTTTCCGACAAATCCTGATTATATGCGGGATCTCCCGTTTTATCGGCATAACCGTATATCTTTTGTATAATGGCCTTGGGATTATTTACTATCCATTTTGATAAATTTTGAGTTGAAGCATCATTCGCTTCTGCTATATCAAAATCAAAATAAACAGTAAATTTTTCCTGGGCATTCGCCGAAAGGCAAAACAGGCAAAATAAAAGTAGAAGTTGCTTCATATAGTAGGTTGTAGGTTTTTTAATATAACGGAAGCTAAGATAGTTTTATTTTAACATATCGATCATTCAATGTAACAATTCCTCACTCATACAAAAAAGCCCCCCTTGCTTTCGCAAGAGGGGCTTTAAACTCAAATAAGATATATGAAATATTATCGTGTAAACAATAATTCCCTGTATTTTGCAAGTGTCCATATTTCATCGTCCACAAGAAGCTCAAGCTTGTCAGCGTGTTCCCTGATAGTATCAAAGTATGGTTTTACTGTATCGCAGTAAGCGTGAGCCATTTCTTCAGCGCTTGTAAGTGCGTTAGCTTTTTTACGAGCTTCGGTCATTGCTTCAACCTGAGAGTTGATTTCGGCGATGTGGCCTGAAATTTCCCTGATAAGAACAATTTGCTCTTTACCTACAGTCTCGAACTCGCTTCCAAAGATCTCTTTAAGACCTTTTACGTTTTCGATAAGTATGTTTTGGTAACGGATAGCCGTTGGCACTACGTGATTTCTTGCGATATCGCCAAGAACACGGCCTTCAATCTGGATTTTTTTAGTGTACTCCTCAAGCTCGATCTCGTAACGTGCTTCAGCTTCAACATGGTTCATTACACCAAGACCTGCAAAAAGATCAAGAGATTGTTTAGATACTTTAGCTTTAAGTGCTGCCGGTGTAGTCTTAAAGTTACTCAGGCCACGTTTAGCAGCTTCCTGCTCCCATGCATCGCTATAACCGTCACCTTCAAAAAGGATAGCTTTGGTTTCTTTGATATACTCTCTAAGTACATTAAAGATAGCATCGTCTTTCTTCATGTCTTTCTCTTCGATAAGTGCATCTACTGAAGCTTTAAAGTCTTTCAGCTGCTTAGCAACGATAGAGTTAACGATAGTCATCGCGTTAGCACAGTTAGCGCTTGAACCTACAGCACGGAACTCAAATTTGTTACCTGTAAAGGCAAACGGAGAAGTTCTGTTTCTGTCTGTATTATCAAGAAGAACGTCCGGAAGCTTACCTACAACATTAAGTTTAAGGTCGGTTTTCTCTTCAGGAGAAAGTTTTCCTGCAGATACGCCTTCAAGCTCTTCAAGAACTTTAGTCAATTGCTGACCGATAAATACTGATATGATTGCAGGAGGAGCCTCGTTAGCACCCAGCCTGTGGTCGTTTGTCGCTGTGGCGATAGAAGCCCTCATTAGTTCTTCGTGAGTATAAACCGCTTTGATAGTGTTTATGAAGAACGTAAGAAATTGCAGGTTGCTCATTGGCGTTTTGCCAGGCCCAAGAAGGTTAACTCCTGTATCTGTAGCAAGTGACCAGTTGTTGTGCTTACCAGAACCGTTTACACCTTTAAATGGCTTCTCGTGGAAAAGCACTTTAAAGTCATGACGCTCTGCAACTTTCTGCATGATATCCATTAGCAGTGAGTTATGGTCAACCGCAAGGTTTGTCTCTTCAAATATTGGAGCAAGCTCAAACTGGTTAGGCGCTACCTCATTATGGCGCGTCTTAACCGGTATACCAAGTAGCATACATTCGTTTTCAAGATCACGCATATAGTTAAGGGCACGTGTAGGAATAGATCCAAAATAGTGGTCTTCTAACTGCTGGCCTTTAGCCGAAGTGTGTCCAAGTAGCGTACGTCCTGTTAGTGTGATGTCAGGCCTTGAGTTAGCAAGGGCAGCATCAACAAGGAAATATTCCTGCTCCCATCCTAGGGTTGCAGTTACTTTCTTAACGTTTTTATCAAAATAACGGCAAACATCTGTTGCAGCTTCGTCAATTGCGTTAAGCGCTCTTAATAGAGGTGTTTTATAATCTAATGCCTCACCTGTGTATGAAATAAATACAGTAGGGATACATAGTGTAGTACCATAAATGAATGCAGGCGATGTAGGATCCCATGCTGTATATCCGCGAGCTTCAAATGTATTACGGATACCACCGTTAGGGAAAGATGATGCATCCGGCTCTTGCTGTACCAATTGGCTTCCGCCGAATTTTTCAACCGGGTCGCTTCCATCGTATGATGTTTCAAAGAAAGCATCGTGCTTCTCTGCAGTTGTACCTGTTAGCGGCTGGAACCAGTGAGTGTAGTGAGTTACACCTTTAGAAAGAGCCCACTCTTTCATACCCATCGCTACATAATCAGCAATCTTCCTGTCGATTTTTGTTCCATGCTGCATTGCATTTCTAACTGCCTGATAAGCATCAGGAGTAAGGAACTGGCGCATTGCCTTGTCATTGAACACATTACTACCAAAAATGATTGACTTTCTGTCCAGCTCTTCTACTTTTACCGGCTTGCGGTTCGCTGTTTGCTGTAGTGCCTGAAAACGAAATGTTGACATGAAACTTAATTTTAAATGTTAATGATGAATTAAATTCTGCGCAAATGTACAAAAAAATGTTTTAAATTTTAAAGACCCCTATTTTTTTAGGGGTTGAAAATTAAATATTTTGCCGAATATGTATTAACACCCCTGTTTTCAAAAGCAAAGGTTATTTTTATTACATTTACCGTAGCTACTTTTCAAAAATTGCATTATTTTCAATAAACGCCCTTTAACAGTTAACAAAAATCTAAAATCCCCAAAGCTTTGTTAATTGAGTTAAATAAATCCTAAGCATATTGCCTTCAAAATGAGGATTATATAATTTAGTAAAAGATAATTCTTAGACCTAAAAACATAATCCAAAATGAAAAACAAGAAACTTATACTAGGTATCGCTGCAGGAGCAGCAATACTGGCAGGGGCAGCAGTAGTAATTGCACGCAGAAGAGCTAAAAGAAACCACCAGCTTGACATTCAGGATGCCAAAGACCACTTTAGAGGCAAACTAAACGAATTGCAACGCAAAGCACAGAAAGAATACAGAAACGCAGGTGATGATGTCAAAGAAGCCGTGAACACAGCTAAAGACAGAGCGAATGAATGGGTTAACAATATAAAAGGTTAATCTACCAACACATCTGCTTACCATCAAAAAACCGGCTCTCCTTATATGACCGGTTTTTTCAATACTTATAATGAAATTGACTTAATGAAGACCAAAACTACTAAATACCTTAATGCGCCATGAAAATAAGAAAGAATGCCGGAAAAAAATTCCAGCCTTATAACAGCCTGATAGAACAGCTTGCCTCACAGGCAATAGAAGCCGAAAGAACCGAACTGCCCGAGATTTTAGTAATAACTACTTTTCCTCCGAGGCAATGCGGTATTGCGACCTATTCCCAGGATCTTATAAAAGCGCTTAATGATCATTATGTAGATTCGTTTTCTATCAAAGTGTGCGCACTGGAGAACAAAAATGAAAAACACACCTATACAGACCCATCAGTAAAATATATTCTTGATGTATCTGAACCGGAATCATATAACCAGCTGGCACAAGCCATAAACGAAGACGACAATATTAAAGTAGTGCTTATGCAGCACGAGTTTGGACTGGTAAACGAAAGCGTAACCAACTTCAACTTTTTTATTAATGATATTCAAAAACCATTGGCTATTGTATTCCACACCGTGCTTCCGGGCCCTAATGATGAGTTAAGAGCTAATGTTCAACATATACTTGACCGTGCCGACTCTTTAATAGTAATGACCAATAACGCTGCCGATATACTGGTGCGCGATTATATCGTTAACCGTGAAAAAATAACCGTGATTCCTCACGGAACCCACCTGGTAGCCCATACCGATAAGAACGAACTGAAGCGCAAATACGGATTTGAAGGCAGGACTGTGCTTTCTACTTTCGGACTGCTTAGTGCCGGTAAAAGCATTGAGACCTCTCTTGATGCCCTGCCAGCAGTAGTAAAAAACACCCCTGATGCACTTTTCCTTATCATAGGCAAAACACACCCTACTGTAGCCCTTAACGAAGGTGAAGTATATCGTGATTCGCTTATCGCAAAGATTGCAGCACTGGGTATTGAGGAGAATGTGAAATTCATCAATAAATATGTAGACCTTGACGAGCTGTTGGAATACCTTCAGCTGACAGACATTTACCTGTTCACATCAAAAGATCCAAATCAGGCGGTGAGCGGTACATTCTCGTATGCACTTAGCTGTGGCTGTCCTATCATCTCCACCCCCATTCCTCACGCCAAAGAGGTACTGGCCGGAGAAACAGGCATTACCTTTGACTTTGGAAATTCAGAACAGCTTGCTAATGCCATCAATACCTTATTATCTGATGAAGAATTAAGAAGAACAATGGTGCTTAACGGCCTGCACAAAATAATACATACCGCATGGGAAAATTCTGCGGTGAACCATGCTAAACTCCTTGCCCAGATGGGTGCTATCAAATTGCAGTACCGTAATCCTGCTGTTAATTTGAGCCATATCAAAGAAATGACCACCGATTTTGGCATGCTGCAGTTCAGCAAATTAAACAGGCCTGATTTTGAATCGGGATACACCATAGACGATAATGCAAGAGCCATGATTGCCATGGGGCAATATTACAAGAGATACAAAGACCCTTCTGTCTTAAAATACATCAGCATTTACCTTAACTATATTGAGTTCTGCCAGTTTGAAGACGGCAGGTTCATCAATTATGTAGACGTTAACAAAAAGATAACAGCCCAAAACAATAACGAAAATCTTGAAGACAGCTCTGGCCGTGCCATGTGGGCTTTAGGATACATCGTGTCGCTGGGTAACATCCTGCCCTTAGAAATTTCGGCTAAAGCAGCCTCTATCTTTCAGAAATCATTGTCGCTCACCAAGAACATCTACTCTACAAGAGCAATGGCATTTGTGATAAAAGGCCTCTACTATTACAACCGCAGGGTTAAAGATGCAGACACCATCATATACATAAAACTGTTTGCTGATCGTATGGTACAAATGTATCGTCACGAATCCGATGCAGAATGGAAATGGTTTGAAGGCTATCTTACTTATGCCAACAGTGTGCTCCCTGAAGCGTTGCTCCTTTGCTATGCTATTACCAATGATCAAAATTATAAAGACATCGCCAAAGAAGCCTTTGACTTCCTGTTATCACAAACATTTGACGATCAATCCATCAGGATCATTTCTAACAGGAGCTGGCTGAAACGAGGTGGTAAAAGGGAAAACTTTGGTGAACAGCCTATAGATGTTGCTTACACTATACTGGCGCTGCGTAAATTCCATGATATATTTAAAGAGGAAGAGTACCTTAATAAAATGGAAATCGCATTTAACTGGTTCCTGGGTAACAACCACCTTCAGCAAATTATTTATAATCCGTGTACAGGAGGATGTTTTGACGGGCTCGAAGAACATAATGTAAACCTAAACCAGGGTGCCGAAAGTACTGTAAGTTATTTAATGGCGAGGCTTACCATTACCAAATACTTTGGTAACGCCGATACCGTTTATTTCAGGAGAAAGCAAAGGGCTGCTAAAATAGCGGCTTTGCGCACAATTAATTTTTAGGAAATAACCACACCTTGATGTGTCCCCAAATAGAGAGGCCCCGCAATTGCGGGGCCTCTTGAGTTATATAGCAGAGCGATTGAGAAAAAACTCTTATTTAAGCGATTGAATCTCGATTTCTTTAGAACCGTTATTTGCTTTAAGGGCACTCATTACAACATCATAATTTTTAGAATCTAAGTTTTGCGCTACGTAGCCAGGAACAAGTACAATCCTGAAAACCTGATTAAGCGAAAAATCCTGTCTCAGCATAGGATCAAAGGTAGTATCAAGATAAAGTACCACCTCATCCTGCGAAAAATCAAAATTATAATTCAGTTGTCCCTCAGTCAGGTTATAAGTAGTTGGGATAGGTTCCCAAATATCATTACCTAACTGATTTGCTCCAGCTAGCCTGTATACTAAAACAACATCTGAAGAAAAAATCTTTGGACTAAGTGGTACTAATGCCTGAAAGTTACCACTGGCAATAAAATTCACATTATTTACTTCAAACACTTCAGGGAAGGTATCATTATCCGGTCTGTCATCGTCATTGCTACAACTGGCCAAGCCAAAAACGCTCACAATGCTTAATAGTAAAAATATCTTTTTCATGATTTAAAATGTGTTAGTTGTTGATTATCTTTTAATCTTTAAAGTTAGTCATCCAAAAACTGAACCAAAAATTTAATTTGGTAAAATTTTACTAAAAAAACTTTTAAATACCTTTGTATATGATGGATAATAACTTGAAATTATATATGGTCCTGCTGGGCTGCACCCCTAAAGGCAGACTAACAGAACAACACGATGTATTCTTTGGTATCGGCACCTCGGTAGAAGCATTAGTAAAAGACATGTATGCCTTTTGGCCCGACGGTGGCCGCCTGCACGCCGACTCATGGCGTGAAGTCACTCAAATTGATGGGCATGCTATTACCATAATTCCAAAAGATGACGCATCCGTTTCAGAAGAAAAACTATTCTTCGTGAACCTTGGGGGCTACCGCCCGGGCGAATTTGAAGAATACCATTACAAAACCCTGATTGTTGCCAAATCTATGGCTCTGGCAGTAAGAAAGGCCAAAAAATCAACCTTTTTTAAACATTACAATATGCCGGGAACAGGTGCCTCTCACATTGATGAGAAATATGGCCTTGATGTAGATGATATGCACAGGGTAGATGATATTCTTGCCCCGCATCTAAAAGAAAAGTTCAGCATCAGCATCTCAAAAAATGAGGGCACTGATGATGAACTTCATATAGGATATCTAAAACTAAAGGTTTAGAAATTCAGCATAACGGTTTTACGTCCTCTTGGCTGTTTCTCTACAGGTATAATGATCTTTACCACACTACCCCATCCCGGATCACTATCTATTCTCATGATGCCACCGGTTGAATTCAGGTAGCTGTCAAGTCGTTTTTTCTCAATTTCGGTTTTCTCGATACCCTGACCGTTATCTTTAATAGATATCATCAAACGGGTACCTGTATAAGTAATCCCAAAGAATACCTTGGATACTTGTGGATCATCCTTTACAAACGTAAGACTATCTTTAATAACCGACAATAAACCTACCTGGCTCTCTTTAGAGATTACTGTATTAGATATGCCGTCGGGTTCAGATACAAGTACCTCTACCGGGCTGTCTTTAAAGTAATCCATAACATATTCCTTAATACTACCGGAATAGTTTGTTAGTGTGGTTGTTTTTGGAGTAAGTAGCCAAACGATATCACGGATATTCTCTTCAATTTTTTTGGTGGTTTCCTGCATCGCCTCGCCCTGACTCCTGATTGCAGGCATACCGTTTGCCCTTTCAACAATAGATTCGCTCAGGGAGTTAATCTCCTCAAGTTTAGAATCAAGATCATTATGTAGATTCTGCACCATCCTCAGGCGTTCCTGCCCCTCAGCTTCGCTGAACATATTGTCTTCTTTATTTTTCTTAAGCAGGCTCCTTCTCCACATAAAACCAAAGATAAGAAGCGCTATAATTACCCCTATACCTATAAGCATATACAGATAATAATTAACTCCTGAAGTGCCGCTACCAGCGCTTTCTACTTCATCAGACTTGCTACTTATAACTCTGGTTTTAGAAGCCTTCGCTTTTAGTTCGGCAATTTCCTTGCTATGTTTGGCATTAATAAAAGCCTCTCTTTTTTGCTCATGAATTTTATGGTAACGAACCGACTCGGGGTATTGTCTAAGATTTTCATAAGCATTAGCCATACCCAGGCTCGCATTCATGATAACCTCATCATATTTTATCGCTGCCGCATCAAGATAAGCCTGTTCATATAAACGCAAAGACTCGTTATAATCTTCCATCATGGCAAGAACATTACCAAGACTGCACAGTACATCAGCTACTTTAAAACGATCATTAGCACTGTTGAAATACCCCAGCGCTTCTTTATAATTTAATATCGATTGCGGATAATCACCAAGCATTTTATAGGCATTACCCATACGGCTTAATGTTTGCCCCGCCTGAATTTCCATGCCACGTGCCCTGTAAATGGCCAGTGCCTGGCTATATGATTCAAGTGATTTGTCAATTTTATGAAGATCTTCATATACCGGGCCAATACCTGTCAGTGCATCGGCTGTCAGCATTTCGTTATTTAGCTGCTTGCCCAGTTTTACAGCTTCGGTAAAATATTGCACTGCAAGATCATCCCTGTTTTGTTTTGCATACAAAAGGCCCACCTCTTTTGATGCAGTTGCAATAGCTAGATTATCTCTGGTTTTCTTTAACGGAGGTAACGAAAGGAGGAAGTTTTTTAAGGCTTCAGCTGTGTTTTCAGATTTCAGGTACACATTACCCAGCGAGGTATATGCTTTACCCATTACCTTATTGTCGCCTTTTTCACGAGCGAGGGAAGCACTTTCCTTCAGCAGTGATATTGCACTGCTGTAATTATTTTTAGAAATCTCTTCAATCCCGTTCTCCAGAAGGGATTTTGGCGAATTATCCTGACCGAAGCAGGCTAAACTTACCAGGAGGGCGAAAAAAAGTAAGTTTTTTTTCATTAATATCTATTTAGGGGGCATAACAAAAATACTAAAAAGCTTTCATAAAATAAAGCAAATATTAATTTATGAATTTTTCTATCTTTAATCGTTAAAACAACGCATTTATTCCACATACAAACGCAATATAAGAAAAATATTAGATATTTTATACAATATTAAGAAATAATTTAAACAGAGAATTTGTCAAAAATTTAATAATTATCATTTTTCACAAGTAAAAAGCTGTTAAAGCAACGTTTGATTAAAGATAAAATGCATATTTAATCGATAAAATGCATGTTTTTTTGACAGGATTTTTCGTCTTAAAAAAAAAGTTATTTTTTAATCAGCTTATACGAATATCCAGGATAATTTTCGAGTTGGATGGTATAAATTCCGGTGGCCAATTTTGAGGTATCGATGCGGTAAGTATTCGCAGTTACCATACCTTTTAATACTACCTTCCCACTAATATCTAGAAATGTATACTGTAAACCTTTCAGTGAGGGATCTGTGTCAATATACACAATATCCCGTGCAGGATTAGGGTAAATCCTGATAAGGCTCCTAATCTCATTCTGAATAGCAGTTAATGTGAAATTTTCAAGATAATTTCCTAAAAATTGCGACAGGTCAAAGTGATGAAGCTTTTGCACCACATTTACAAACGGTTGTCGGGCAAGGTGCTCATTAGAAACAAAATAAGAAAACCCATTTTGAGTAGCAATACCTTCTGTCTGATGAAAAGACATACCGCTCATAGCCACTTTTCGCTTATTGCCTGAAAAAAAATCATGCCCTTGAAAATCATATAGCAGATAAAAAAATGGACTTACAAAACTGTTATAACCACTTAAAACAACAAGCTTTTTATCTTCAAGATAAGTCGCTCCGGTAATAAGGCCGCTTACATCATAAGTAGCTTTTAAATTTGCCACGTAATTCCCTGACGTTTTAGGCAGTACATACAGGCTTGTTTTTTTGCTTATCCACTGTTTTGTAAATAGGTAGATACTGTCTTGTGACACCACCATTGCCTCACAGTCAAAATCGGTACTGTTATTGTTTTTTTGTGAGAAATCGGTTTGTCCCGAATAACTAAAACTAATATGTTCTACCTGCGGATCCCCTTGTAGTAATGATTGTTTTCCAACTTTTAGAATATTCAGGTTTGTCCTGTTTCCGCTCACATTATTTCCAAAATCACCAATATAAAAGTAATCCTCGTCTTGTGCAATCTCTTCCCAATCCTGATTTGCAGCACCCGTCACCGGCAAAGTATGTATGACTGTTCCGCTTATGCTATCCAGCGCATAAAGATTAATATCGGAATCATCATTATGAGTGTATAGCGTATTGTTGTAAACAATAAGCCCTGAAGTCTCTTTAACCTCATCAGGCAACTGAATTGTAGATACAGGATGCACTGATGCTGATACATACCTACAACTTCCATCATTTTTGGTAGCCAAAGAGTTATAGTTAGTGCTAAGCGGATCGGTACAACCGGAAACCTGTGCGTGAACAAAGCAGCCCGTAAGCAGCAAAAATAATATGAATACCGATTTTTTCATGGCCTGCAATTTAGCACAAGTAAAAGTAAAACAAAAAGCCACTCGTTATGAATGGCTTTTATTTTATCTATAATACACTTCCCTTATAGAGAAAGGTATGGAACTTTTATTCTTAAAACATCGCACCTTTACAGGGTACTTGTCATCATCAAATTGGTACTCGTAATCATAAACATTGGTATTGTCAGTTCGTTTAATGGTGTATTGCGTACTACCTAGATCAATAGCATTAAGTCCTTCAATTAACATGGCGTTAACCATGTTACCCTTAAAAAGGTTTATAACGGCATTATGCTGCTGACCCTTTGGTGCATTTTCACTATCATAAGCAAAAACTGAAGTAAGGCTGCTATTCGTGTATTGAAGGATATTCGCACCCGTGTAAGTAAGCTGCTCGGTTTCGGTTTCAGTAGTTTTTTTAAATAACTGTCCTCCGGTATTTAGGTAGTAGGTCGCAAAATCTGTAACAGCACCTGCGGTACGTATCACGCCAATAGTATTGTTCGCATTATAGGCATAGGTAGTAGACGAAGCCATCGCACCACTATCAGTTCGGGTTATTACCCTCCCGTTAGAATCATAGGTAAGCGCATAGCTATAATCAGGAGATGCAACATCGTTCTGTACGGTAAAAGCCGTCATGGTTTCTAACAGCCCTGCCGTATTGTAGGCATATTCTTTTTTGGAAATGAGTATTCCCGTTCCGTTATAACCAAACTGGGCTAGAGCGCGATCTTTATCATCAAACTGAATCTTTACCGTCTGCTTTACCGACCCGTTATCGTTAAATTCGGTCTGGATGATTTCACGTAGTTTTTTCTCTCCGGGATTTTCAGAAGGATCTTTACCGGTAGAACTGTCATCGCTGGAACAAGACACAAGCGAGAGCGCAATAAATGCGAATAATAATCTGAGTTTCATAGTGGGGGACTATTTATTCGGCTAATTTAAATAAAAAGCTACAAACTCATGCAGGAAACGAAAATCTTTACCAAAAGTTAAATGATTTCAGCAGCCATTATAATGTGCCTATCTTTAATTAACATTAAAAACAAACACACCATGAACGGATTTTTCAAAACAATATTAGCAGGCTGGGGCGCCAAGAAAATGGGCTTCGGATGCATCGGTACCATTATCGTATTTGTAATACTGTATTACATCCTGGGGCAACTGTTTTAAGCAGTAGCCCCTATTACTGCTGCTGTTTGCATTGCTTTATATAAATGCACTGAAAGCAGCAGCAGTATACTATCGAATTCGCTATTCCCAAAATCTTTGGTACATGTAATGGTATAGCCCGAATTAAATTTCTTCCAGATGAAATTCCCCTGTATATCAAGAACTATTTCGTTTTGATAATCTACCACTTCATAGCCGGTTTTAAACCATCCCTGCCCCCTGAATGTGTAAGGCTTTGACGGTTCAGCCGGATTGGTTATTACAAAACCGCCCTGCCAGCGTGACGTAACATTCAGCACCACGGCATCATCTTTAAATATATCTGTGCTTGGGTGCCAGAAACCTTTCGGCCCCAGCTTATATTCTGTATTGTTTATAGTAATGATAGCAGCACTTGCCGAATACCAATTGGTATATTCCATCCTGCCCAGTTCTTTACCATCAAGAACGGCAATGTAAAGCATCGGATTTTCCGGATGAATTTCTATTCTTTTCATAAGCATCAACTTTTATTTAGGCAGCACCCGCTGCGGCCGTCTGTATTGCAATAAGGTAATATACAGAGAATAATGCCAGTACCTTATCCAATTCATCATTACCAAAATCATCATTACACATTATCCTGTAATCCTGATGAAATTTCTTCCAGCTAAAATCAGACTGTACCTCTAACAGCACCTCATTTCTGTGGTTTAGCAGCACATAACCACCTTTAAGGAAACCTCGTGGCTTTATCACCAAAGGACGTTCAGTATCATATGTTCTGACAATTTCACAGCCGTTCCATGTATGGGTAATCGTAAACAGTAATTTTTCATCTTTAATGATCTCATACCTTGATTTCCAAAATCCTTTTGGTACAATACCATATCTGCTTTCGCCAATAGTAACTACAGCTAATAATGAATACCATTTAGGATAGGTAAGCGACGCGGTTACACCATCGTCAAAAACAGCTGTAAAAGCCCTGTTACTTCTTTGTCCGATAATATCAATTGTTTTCATAAGCTATCCAATTATTATCCTGTAAGTAATCAAAATACGTTATCGTTACATAAATCCAACAAAAATCATTTAGATAATTGTATTGAATTTGATAAAGCTAATTACGTAATAGTCCAGGCTGCCGCCAAAAATCATATTACAGATGTAGGCGGTCTTGTTACAAAAAAAAGCCCCCGCTTTCGCAAGGGCTTTATATCTATAATCCAAAATCGGATAATCTAAAATTACATGTTACGGCGATACTGCCCACCTACTTCAAACAGGGCAGCAGTGATCTGGCCAAGAGTACACACTTTAGAAGCTTCCATCAGCTCTTCAAATATGTTCTTGTTGCTTATCGCAGCCTCCTGAATAATGTTCAGCCTTTCTTCTACCTCATGTGCATTGGCAGCGTGAAGTGCCTCAAGCGTTTTGATCTGGAACATCTTCTCTTCTTCCGTTGCACGGATAACCTCAGCAGGAACCACCGTTGGCGAACCTTTAGAGCTCAGGAACGTATTTACCCCAATGATAGGGAACTCACCTGTATGCTTAAGGGTTTCGTAGTATAGTGACTCTTCCTGTATCTTAGAACGCTGGTACATGGTTTCCATTGCACCAAGTACACCGCCACGCTCAGTGATACGGTCAAACTCTGCCAATACAGCCTCTTCAACAAGGTCGGTAAGCTCTTCGATGATGAACGATCCCTGGATAGGGTTCTCATTCTTTGCCAATCCAAGCTCTTTGTTGATGATAAGCTGGATAGCCATTGCACGGCGTACGCTTTCTTCTGTTGGCGTAGTGATCGCCTCATCATAAGCATTTGTGTGCAGCGAATTACAGTTATCATAGATCGCATACAATGCCTGAAGCGTAGTACGGATATCATTAAAGTCAATTTCCTGTGCGTGAAGCG
Organism: Flavobacterium hauense; assembly: GCF_054457175.1. NCBI lineage: Bacteria > Pseudomonadati > Bacteroidota > Flavobacteriia > Flavobacteriales > Flavobacteriaceae > Flavobacterium > Flavobacterium hauense. The sequence goes on along the minus strand of NZ_JBTKVX010000012.1, from coordinate 29,157 downwards.
AACGCCCTGATGTCTGGATGTGGTATTTCAGCATCTGAGCACGCTCGTTGGCGCCATATTTGTTCTTAAGTGCTTTGGCCCATATCTTACGTGCCACGCGGCCTATAACCGCATACTCAGGGTCGATACCGTTACTGAAGAAGAACGACAGGTTTGGACCAAAATCGTTAATGCTCATGCCACGGCTCAAATAGTACTCTACGTAAGTAAATCCATTAGCAAGGGTAAACGCAAGCTGTGTGATAGGGTTCGCACCTGCCTCGGCAATGTGGTAACCTGAAATGGACACCGAATAGAAGTTCCTCACATTTCTGTTGATGAAATACTCCTGAACGTCACCCATTAGTCTCAAAGCAAACTCTGTAGAGAAGATACAGGTATTTTGTGCCTGGTCTTCTTTAAGGATATCTGCCTGAACAGTACCACGCACCTGTGTAAGGGTACGCACTTTTATTTCATTATATATATCCGCAGGTAGCACCTGATCTCCGGTCACACCAAGAAGCATAAGCCCAAGGCCGTCGTTGTTCTTCGGCAATTCACCATTGTAGAAAGGACGCTCAGCACCTTTAGCCTTGAATATATCGTTTATCTTTTTCTCAACTTCTTTTTCAAGACCGTTTTCTTTAATGTAGATCTCACACTGCTGGTCGATAGCCGCATTCATAAAGAAACCTAACAGCATTGGCGCAGGTCCATTAATGGTCATACTCACCGATGTCATCGGGTGGGCAAGGTTAAAACCTGAATACAGTTTCTTGGCATCGTCAAGACAGCAGATAGATACACCGGCATTACCGATCTTTCCATAAATATCCGGACGTAAATCCGGGTCGTTACCATAAAGGGTAACACTGTCAAACGCTGTAGAAAGTCGTTTTGCAGGTAATCCGTCACTCACATAATGGAAACGTTTGTTAGTACGCTCCGGTCCGCCTTCTCCGGCAAACATCCTTGACGGGTCTTCGCCTTCACGCTTAAACGGATATAATCCTGACGTGAATGGGAATTCGCCCGGTACATTCTCCTGCAGGCACCATCTAAGGATATCTCCCCAAGCCTGGTATTTAGGCAGGGCAACCTTTGGTATCTGCGAATGCGAAAGTGATTCGGTATGCGTTTGTATCTTGATCTCTTTATCCCTTACTTTGAAAGAATAAACAGGGTTCTTGTATTTGTTTACCTTGTCGTCCCATGTAAGGATGATTTCCCAATTGTATGGGTCAAGGTTCATTTTCACACGGTCAAACTCTTTAAGGAGCAGCGACATGAATTGTTTTTTGTCTTCTTCTTTAACCTCAACAGATGTTTCAACAATACCCGACTTATCAATTGCCGGTACATTTCCTGAAACTGTCTCAATAGTTTTGAAGATACCGTATAGTTTCTGCGCTACATCCTGCTGGCTAAGTGCCACCTCATCATATTTGCGGTTATTCTCTGCAATCTCAGAAAGGTAACGTGTCCTGTGCGGAGGGATAACGAATATCTTCTCACTCATTTCACGGGTAATTTCAAAAGTAGACTTAAGTCCCGCCCCTGTTCTCTCTTCTACCCTGTCCATAATCTTTTTGTAAAGAGTATTCATACCCGGGTCGTTAAACTGCGAAGCGATCGTACCAAATACAGGAAGGTCGTCAGGATTGGCATCCCACAGGTTGTGGTTGCGTTGGTATTGTTTCTTAACATCACGAAGCGCATCAAGCGAACCGCGTTTATCAAATTTATTGATGGCTACCAGGTCGGCAAAATCAAGCATGTCGATTTTCTCCAGCTGTGTAGCAGCACCAAACTCAGGTGTCATCACATAAAGCGAAACATCTGAGTGCTCCATGATCTCGGTATCAGACTGCCCGATACCCGATGTCTCAAGGATGATAAGGTCATATTTAGCCGCCTTTATAACCTGGATGGCTTCGGCAACATATTTAGAAAGCGCAAGGTTAGACTGCCTTGTAGCCAATGAACGCATGTAAACCCTTGGGTTATTGATGGCATTCATACGGATACGGTCGCCCAAAAGTGCACCGCCTGTTTTACGTTTAGATGGGTCAACAGAAATAAGACCGATAGTCTTCTCAGGGAAATCGATAAGGAAACGGCGAACAAGCTCATCTACAAGAGATGATTTACCTGCACCACCCGTACCTGTGATACCCAATACCGGAATATTAGTAGTCTTGTTTTGTTCGTGAATTTTATCAAGTGTTTCCTTTGCTACTTCAGGGAAGTTCTCAGCCGAAGAAATCACCCTTGCAATTGCAGTAGGGTTCTTTTCTGCCAGATGGTTGATTTCGCCATTTAGCTTATCACCGATAGCATAATCCGCTTTCTGCACAAGGTCGTTGATCATACCCTGAAGGCCAAGCTCACGTCCGTCATCCGGCGCATAGATACGCGTGATTCCATACTCGTGAAGTTCCTTAATTTCCTCAGGAAGGATTACACCTCCGCCACCACCGAAGATCCTGATGTGGCCTGCTCCTTTTTCTTTAAGCAGGTCGTACATGTATTTAAAATATTCGTTGTGCCCGCCCTGGTAAGAGGTCATGGCAATTGCGTTGGCATCTTCCTGAATTGCAGTATTCACCACTTCTTCCACACTACGGTCATGGCCCAGGTGAATTACCTCAACACCGGTAGCCTGAATGATTCGGCGCATGATGTTGATAGCCGCATCGTGCCCGTCAAAAAGAGAGGCTGCGGTTACAATTCTTACTTTATTTTTAGGAATATAAGGTTGTGCTTGTTCCATTCTGAATTATATTCAATTTTAAGCCCGCAATTTACGTAATAATTAAAAATTTCAAAGCAAAACAACCTAATAAAAACGTTGTAGTTAATTATTAAAGAACTACCTTACAATATGCTCCAGCTCGCCATCCTGCATAAAGATGACCCGTGTACGGAACGACTGCGACTTAACTTTGGTAGGATACCAGTCGCGCCCTTTGAGTGCTATAATGAACAGGCCTTCATCGTCACCCGACGCGGTAAACGTATCACTACGGGGTTGGCGTTTAAACACAGGCACGCCTTCTTCTTTGGCAAAAGTATCAGCAAGTTCTTTTACGTTATTGGTCACGAGGCCTATCTCGCTGATGGAAACAAACGACTTACTGCTGTAGGGTTCATCGTCATAGGCATGGTTGGGATAACGGGTTATTAATTCAACAATATTACCGTTGTTGTCATAAAAATAAAACGACTTGGCATCCCAATTAATGAAGTTGGCGATATCTTCTCCTTCTACCGGAATAATATCCACCTGCTGCTTTATGGAATGATGGGAGTCAAAAAAACGGTTGCTCGGTACATCAATAGCAAAATGGTATACCGGTTTCAGGTTTTCCGATTTCCTGAAAATAAGTTTGGTAAACCCTACCTGAAAGAACAGGGCATCCTTTTCGGAAAAAAAAGCCTTAAGCCCCAAAACCTTTTTATAAAATTTTTCGGTAGCCGTGAGGTCATCGCTCAATAATTCAACTTCAATAATATTCATTTTCAGTGTGTGTGCAAGACAGCTAATTTAATGATAAATAAAACCTTACTACCTAAAGACAACGGTAATAATTTCTTAAATATTGCATTCTTCCGTTATCGATATTTTTAACTGAAAATAATTATCAATACCATAAAAAAATCGTACAATTGACTTCCTAACAAATACATCAAAACGCAAGCCAATCGCTTCATAATTTGTTACTTTTGCACACAACTTTGTGTACACATTATTCAGAAATGAATTTAACCACAAGGAACACTATGAAACCACTAAGTACACTAAGCATTATGCTCTTGGCGAATGTCTTTGTGAACCTTGTGGTTAATGTACACAATGCTGATTATTAAAAAACATCTAATGAAATTTCCAAAATACTACCTTGCTGCAGTAACCGCTTTTGTTATCTGGGGTTTCTTCAGTTTCGGGCTAAAACCCATCCACGATTATCCTTCACAAGACATACTTTTTTACCGTGTTTTTACCTGCATAACATTAATGGTACTCATCAATCTTGGCGTACGCAGGCACAAGATAAAAGAAACACGTGTTTACTTAAAAGAGCTTACTCCAAAAGAAAGGCGTAACCAATGGCTGCTAATTGCAGGAAGTTCGGTACTGCTTACCGGTAACTGGGGACTGTTCATTTATGTAATGAACCAGATAAGCGTTAAGGCGGCATCGTTTGCCTACCTGGTATGTCCTATCCTTACAACAGTTTTTGCCTTTATTATCTTAAAAGAAAAACTGACTAAAGTACAATGGCTCGCGGTAGCCATCAGCTTTACCAGCTGTGCAATATTATCGTATAACGATTTGCATGATGCTCTGTTCAGTATTGTGGTAGCGGCTACCTATGCGCTTTATCTGGTATTGCAGAAGCGCATCACCATGCCGGACAGATTCATATTGCTTACGTTACAGATAGGCATCGTAGCACTAATGCTGCTTCCGTTCTATCCTGTTTACAGTAGTACTCCTCCAGTCGAAACCACTTTCTATCTTTTCATATTGCTTATCGCGGTGCTGTTTACCATCATCCCGATGTTCCTGAACCTATTTGCAATGAAAGGCATAAACTCTTCAACAGTTGGGATATTGATCTACCTGAATCCGCTTATTGCTTTTGCACTGGCAATACTATATTACAAGGAAGACATTACCCTCGAGCAGATATTGGCCTACTCGCTGATACTGGTATCTATTGTGGTATTTAATATCGGGAGTTATTTGAAGATGAAAGCGATTGAAAAAGATTAATTCCCTACGGGAAATAACTACACGCTTGCATTATTTTCTACCAATCATAAATAGTTACGCTATAATTAAAACCTACAAGGTCGCAAAGACCTTGCACGTTGGTAAAGTACAGCGCTGATCTCCTGCATGGTTTCCAAAACCTTGTAGGTATTATTACCAACAACTGACAACCATCAACCGGCAACCAATTCAAAAAACGGAACACTTTTTGTTTACCCTTTTTAAACTCAATAGAACACTATGAAAAAAATACTTCTTTCTCTTATGGTAGCGGCACTGGTGCCTGCTGCGGCAAATGCACAATTAGGCGGTCTGCTTGACAAAGCCAAGAACACAGTTAGCAGCGCTACCGGAAAATCAACATTAAGCAATACCGAAATAGGCAACGGATTAAAAGCCGCGCTTCAGGAAGGCGTTACAAAACAGGTTACCAAACTTACTGCCGAAGACGGATTCTATAAAAACGAGGCTGTTAAGATACTTCTGCCTGAAGAACTTCAGAAAGTAGACAAGAAACTTCGCCAGATGGGAATGAGCAAATTGGCTGATCAGGGCCTTTTAGTACTAAACCGTGCTGCCGAGGATGCCGTTAAAGAAGCTACTCCTATATTCGTAAATGCTATTACCAGCATGAGCTTTACCGATGCTAAGAACATATTGATGGGTGCTGATAACTCGGCTACATCATATCTGCAAAAAACGACTACTACTCCGTTGTACACTAAGTTCAGCCCTGTAGTGCAGACATCCCTAAGCAACGTGGGTGCCGATGTGGTTTGGAAAAACATTATCGATAAGTACAACGGCATTCCGCTTGTTACCAAAGTAAACCCTGATCTTACCGATTATGTTACCGACAAAGCCCTTGAAGGTGTATTCAAGATGATTACCGTTGAGGAGAAAAATATTAGGACAAATTTATCATCACGAACTTCAGATTTGCTGAAAAAAGTATTTGCTTTACAGGATAAGAAATAACACCTAAGCAACTATGAAACGATTATTCATACCACTTATCGCAGTTTGCCTTACGCTTTCAGGCTGTGCCGAATTACAGCAGGTCGCTAACCAGCTGCCTCAGGCCGGCGGCATACTTTCTAACGCCGATATCGCAGCCGGGCTTCGTGAAGCTTTAGACAATGGTATCGACAAACAGGTTACTAAACTTACGCAGACCGATGGTTTTTACAAGAACCAACTGGTAAAGATACTCCTGCCGGAAGAATTACAGAAGGTAGACAAAACCCTTCGTGACATTGGGCTTGGGAGCCTTGCCGATGAAGGCCTAAAAGTGATGAACCGTGCTGCCGAAGATGCCGTAAAAGAAGCGACACCTATATTTGTAGGCGCAGTTAAGGAAATCACCTTTACCGATGCCAAAAATATATTGATGGGCAATGATGAGTCGGCTACTAATTACCTAAAGACAAAGACCACTTCACAACTGTATACTAAGTTCAACCCGGTTATTAAGTCGTCTTTTACTAAAGTTGGCGCCGATAAAGTGTGGAATAACATCATAACAAAATACAATCAGGTTCCTCTGGTCAGAAAAGTTAACCCTGACTTAACAGACTACGTGACCAACGAAGCACTCAATGGAGTCTTTAAAATGATCGCTGTTGAAGAAAAAGACATCAGGAATAACATCGCCGCACGCACCACTCCACTGCTTAAAAAAGTGTTCGCAGCACAGGATAATAAATAGCTAATTTTTTAGTTATCAAATAGATAGATATAACATATTCTTAACATACTTGCGGGAATAATTTATGTAATTTGCATGTGCAAATAAATGGTTTTCTCACATTTGGTTAGGGTTAGTTAAAAAAATGCCGGTATACAACTACCGGCATTTTTGTTTTTATCAGGAAAATATTTACACTGAATTAATAAGTTTAAAAGAAATAAATCCTATTTTTAACATTTTTATAATTTAAAACCTTACAAAAACACCAAAACCAAAAAATTATGAAACCACTTTACCCGATACTCATGGCGCTTTTGGGTGCTGCATTGGGTGTCTTTTTTGTCTACAAAGGCGTAGATAAACACTTTATATCCCCCTGTAAAGTTTATGGCCCTGAAAGCACTCTGCCCCAGGATTATATCAACCTGATGACTGTTTTATGCAGTTCCGGCTTTACAAAAGTGGTGGGTTCTTTAGAAGTGTTTGCAGGAATTTTGCTCGTGTTTCCAAGGACAAGGCTACTGGGCAATATTATTTTACTTCCTGTGATCTCTACAATTTTTCTTTTTCACCTGCTTATAGACAACAGGCCTGACGAGCTTATCGAGACAGGCGTGCCTTTAGCTGCTGCGGTATTAATGCTGCTGTACCATTACAAAGACTGGAGGTTTATGCTCCATGGAAAAAGATATTAAACTTTATTCTTAAGAAACCGCTGCGTCCCCGACAGCGGTTTTTTTATTATAAAATCTTAAATTTTCACTACCTGTCCTTGTTAGTAGCATTAGTTTTCTATTTTTGCCAAAAACAGCAGAAGTGAAAAAGAGCGTAGTTGTATTATGCCTTATGATGATAAGCGCTGCCGCAATGGCACAGGAATGGAATACCGATCTTACAGTGGCTAAAAAGAAGGCCTTAGCCACCAATAAGAACATTTTACTGGTGTTTTCAGGATCAGACTGGTGCATGCCATGCATGTACCTGGATAAGGCTGTATGGCCAAGCGAAGAATTTAAGGCTGCTGCCGAAAAGAACTGGGTATTATTGCGAGCCGACTTTTTACAGAAAAAAGGCGACCCGGAACCAGTGAATGTCAACGACATGAAAATGATATTAACCGAAAAGTACAATCGTGACGGTTTCTTCCCCTATTTTGTAATGCTGGATAAAAACGGAAAGGTACTCTCTAAATCAGGGTATGAAGATTTAGAAGAGGTTTCAGATTATGTGGCAATGTTTAAAAAGATGTCCCGATAGTACAAACTATTCCGAACGCTCTATAAGCGTATGCATCATCCCGTCGAAAATTTCCTGTTTGAATAATTTCCTGTCAGATTTAGCAATGTAGTATTTAACTTCGGTAGTCTGTCCCTTAATGGTTTCTTTTGAAGTCACGATCCATACTTCGTTTTGACCTTTTTTATCCTTGTAGGTTCCTGTCTTAACATCGGTAACCTTTTGTGTTATAATGCCTCGCTTTGCAGGACTGTAATCGTAAGTAGCCACATCACAGGTATAGCCTTCTTTTAGCGGAAGGAGACGAACCAGATAAGGATAAAAATTGCTATCGAAATAGTTGCCTTGCGGTATAACATCGTTTATATTGGTTTTTAGATTTTTCGCCTTATCAATATAACTTCCCGTTACCGATGCTCCAAACTTAAGTTTTACAACCCTCTCAAGATTATCAGAATAATGGCGAACAGGCAAAAAGTTTACCTTGTTTGTAATGGTAGAATCTATCCAGGTAGTTTTAGCATTGTTGACTTTAATATCCGAAACAATTGTAATTCTTTTTTTACCCGGCTGTATTGATGTGTTTATTAACGCCACCTGATGACTTTGTCCTGCCTGCACTATAGACCATTTCATCTGGTATGTTTCAGGCTTAATATATTTGGCTGCAAAAATAGTATCCCCCGGAATCAAAGAGGTCTGGGCATGGAGCGATAAAAAGGCAAAGGTGAACAATAAGGCTATTATATTTTTCATTGCTGTAGTTTAGTTTAATAGCCAAATATAAAACTATTTCTATAAAAATGCTCGCTGCTTAGTGATGATGACCGTGGCCGTGGTCATGATCGTCATCGTTCACCATACGTTCCCTTAATTGCTTAAAGTAAGGAAAAGCTTTTACAAGCCTGCTGCCATACCAGGAAAACATTTCGCCATCAACAAAAATGGTTTGTGCGTGATGGGTATGCCTTCCAAGTTCAAAAGCGTCCTCATCCTTAAACGGATAGGGTTCAGAAGACAATAAAACCAAATGCGGGTCACCCTGTATCCTCATTTTCTGAACAATAACTTCAGGATATCGACCTTCATTCTTCTCATAGATGTTATCCATTCTGTTAAGCTTCATCAGCTCATTGATAAACGTACCGTTACCGGCTGCCATGTATGGGTTTTTCCAGATAAAGTAAGCTGCCCTTTTAACCGATTTATCTTTTATATACTCTTTAAAATCAGCAAGACCATAGTTAATCTTGTCAATCCAGAAACGCGCCTGGGTACGTACGGAGAATATCTTACCCAGCTCTTCTATCATGGCTATGTTATCATCTATCGTAACGATATCACTTACCCAAACCGGTGCTATATCCTTGAGCGCCTCAACGATTTCAAGGGTATTCTCTTCTTTATTGGCGATGATAATATCCGGCCGAAGCAGCCTGATCTTTTCTACATGCACTTTTTTAGTACCGCCAATGATCTTTTTGGTCGACTTTAAATGGTAAGGATGTACGCAGAATTTGGTAATCCCCACGATCTTATCCTCCAGTCCCAAATCGAACAATAATTCGGTTTGCGATGGAACAAGTGATACGATACGCTTAGGCGTTTCGGTAAAAGTATGGGTGTTACCTATTTGGTCGGTAAAAGTTTTAACTTTAGATTCCAATGTTATGTTTTTTACCACAAAGGGCACGAAGCTTTTTCACTGTGGATATAAAGCTTTGTGAACCTTGTGCATTCTTAGTGAGCCTTGTGGTTAAGCAGTTGCTCCATTTCCTGTTGCATCTTCAGTGCTTCTTCCCTTGCTTTTTGGGCAAAGCCTTCTTCGTTAGATGCATAGATGATTCCCCTAGACGAGTTGATCAGCAAGCCTACTTTATCATTCATTCCGTATTTGCATACTTCCTGAAGGCTGCCTCCCTGTGCGCCAACTCCCGGGACAAGCAGGAAACTGTCCGGCACGATTTGACGGATGCCTGTAAAGTATTCAGCCTTTGTAGCACCTACCACATACATCAGGTTTTCACTATTCTTCCATGTTTTAGAAGTTTTCAGCACCATCTTGTACAATTCTTCGCCTTCAGCAGTTTTAGTCTGGAAGTCGAAAGCGCCTTCGTTAGATGTAAGCGCAAGCAGTATCGTGAATTTATCTTTAAAAGCGAGGAAAGGCTCAACGCTGTCTTTTCCCATGTAAGGCGCCACGGTAACCGAATCAAAGTTCAGGTCTTCCAGGAATGCTTTTGCATACATTGTTGATGTATTACCTATATCGCCACGCTTGGCATCGGCAATGGTAAATACTTCAGGATGTTTTTCGTTAAGGTATTTTATGGTTTTTTCAAGCGACATCCAGCCTTTAAGTCCGTAAGCCTCATAAAAAGCCGTGTTGGGCTTATACGAAACAGCAAGGTCGTGTGTGGCATCTATAATAGCTTTATTGAATTCAAAGATCGGGTCTTCGGTTGCTAAAAGATGTTGCGGGATTTTATTCAAATCTACATCTAATCCTATACATAAGAACGATTTCTTCTTTTGAATCTGGGCATAAAGCTGTTCTGTCGTCATGAAAGTATGTTTTTGTTTCGGGTGCAAAAATACGATTTTGTTTTGGTATTGGCGAATGGAAAATCAAGACATAAAAAATCCCGCCGGTTGGCGGGATTCGATATTAATATTCGCTTTCTTTCAGCTTTTCTGTATTGTTTACCAACTGAAGCTCATCGATCATTTTATGAATGTTTCCGTTCATGAAGCCATCAAGGTCGAACATGCTCAGTCCAATTCTGTGATCAGTGATACGCCCCTGAGAGTAGTTGTACGTACGGATCTTAGCCGAACGGTCACCACTGCTTACCTGAGAGGTACGCTTAGCAGCATCAATCTCCTGTTTTTTGGCAAGCTCCATTTCGTAGAGACGTGAACGCAGTACCTGCAATGCTTTGTCTTTATTCTTGTGCTGTGATTTCTCATCCTGACACTGAGCCACAAGTCCTGTAGGAACGTGTGTCATACGCACAGCCGATTTGGTCGTGTTAACCGACTGCCCGCCCGGACCTGATGAACAGAAGAAATCGATACGTACATCGTTCATGTCGATCTGTACATCAAACTCTTCGGCTTCAGGAAGTACCATAACGGTTGCAGCAGAGGTGTGTACGCGTCCTTGTGTCTCCGTTTGCGGAACACGTTGTACACGGTGTACACCTGCTTCAAACTTAAGGATACCATAAACGTCTTCTCCTGTAACCTCAAAGATGACCTCTTTGAAACCACCCGAAGTACCTTCGTTCATATCTACAACGCTGGTTCTCCAGCCTTTGTCTTCACAGTATTTTGTATACATCCTGAAAAGGTCGCCCGCAAATATACTGGCCTCGTCGCCACCGGTACCGGCACGGATCTCAACCATTACGTTCTTGGCGTCTTCAGGGTCTTTAGGTATCAATAAGAATTTGATTTCTTCTTCAAGCTGCGGAAGCCTTTGCTTCGCCTCATCAAGTTCCATTTTAGCCATCTCTACCATTTCGGCATCGCTGCCATCGGCAAGAATTTCCTGAGCTTCAGCCATATTGGCCGTAACTTTTAAGTACTCATCACGTTTTTCTACAAGCCCTTTAAGGTCTTTATATTCTTTATTAAGCTGTACATAACGCTTCTGGTCGGAAATTACATCCGGCTGGATGATCAGATCCGAAATCTCGTCAAACTTCTGCTTTATTATCTGTAACCTGTCTAACATATCTTTAATTCCTTATTTGGAGGTGCAAAATTACGCATTTTTTTTGATTCTCAACGCAGTATCTTGAATACAAAAACCGTTTCGTTTACGAACAGTTTTTACAGTGTCCTGTCACCCAGCTCGTAATGCTTTTCTGCACATAACCTTCAGGCAATGTCACTGTCACCTGCTCTTCAAGGCATTCTACCTTCTGACAGCTGATACATCTGAAATGAAAATGGTCATGATCGTGATCATGCTCTCCGCAGGTATGGCAAAGTGCAAAATAATATTTGCCGTCATCTGCGAGTACCTTATGAGTAATGCCGTCTTCGCAAAAGCTGTTCAGCACACGGTAAATGGTCACACGATCCATTTCGCCTTTAATCTCACTCTCTATCATTTCCTGGCTCAATGCCGCTTTAGCATCCTTCAGTAAGGATAATATCATCGCTTTTGCCGGTGTGTTTCTACGTTTCATTTTTCTAATGCAAATTTATTGCATTAATTTAATGCAATTACATTGCAATAATACGAAATTTATTTAGCTTTGCCAAATGAAGAAGAGCCTTTCGAGAAGGAAGTTTATATCTGTTAGCACATTAGCAGCCGCAGCACTTAAATTTCCTTTACAACTTTTAAATTTCAATTATATGCAATCAGACTACGAAGTAATTATAATAGGCGGGAGCTATTCAGGGCTTTCGGCAGCTATGGCGCTGGGCAGGGCATCGCGTAATGTATTAATTATCGATGCCGGTGAACCCTGCAACAGGCAGACACCGCACTCTCATAATTTTATTACGCATGATGGTGCAACGCCGGCATCCATTTCGGCGAAAGCCAAAGAAGAGGCGCTAGAATACCCTACTGTTACTTTCGTGAACAATAAAGCTATAAAAGCTACAAAAACAAAAGACAGATTTGAAATTGTAACCGAAGCCGGAAATACATACAAGGCAAAAAAACTATTGCTGGCAACCGGCGTAAAAGACGTGATGCCGGATATTGATGGCTTCGCAGCATGCTGGGGCATATCGGTAATTCATTGTCCTTACTGCCACGGCTATGAAGTAAAAGGCCAAAAAACTGCTCTTATGGCTAATGGCCCGATGGCAGAACATTTTCTTCCACTGCTGTTACAATGGACAAAAGATCTGACATTGTTTACCAATGGAAAATCAACAGTAAGCAAAGAGGTTGCCTTAAAATTCAAAAAGCATAATATCGACATCGTTGAAACCGAAATTGCCAGTATTCAGCATACAAACGGATATATGGAAAGCATAACCCTAAAAGATGGTAGTGTGCATGAGTTAAAAGTGATGTATGCCAAAATCCCTGCTGTTCAGCACACATTTATTCCCGAAGACCTGGGTATTACTATAAATGACAACGGACTGATTGAAGTTGATGAATTTAAAAGAACTAATATCCCGGGAGTCTATGCCTCAGGTGACTGCACCAGTATGGGACGCGCTGTGATCATGGCAGCAGAAGCCGGTACAAAAGCCGCAGTAAGCATTAATAATGAACTGTGTACCGAAGCTTTTGAGAATATACATTGGTAAGAATTAGGAAGGCACAATAAAATGCTTACAAAAACGTAATATACAGTAATGAAATAAATCTCATATTTGTAATCAACCTAAAACCAATCTAATCATGAAAAAAGCATTTGCATTACTTACCCTTGCTGCGCTCACCTTATTAAGCTGTGGCGATGATGACACCCAAAGCACCGATAGCAACGACATTATTGTAGGAACCTGGAGATATGTGGGCTACATTGAGCCGGACGGAGAATATTTCCCAGACAATGAAGAAACAGAATGTTATGACGAAAGGATAACATTCAACAAAAACAGAACAGGTGTAGCTCTTCTAATTGATTGTGAAGAAGGAAACGAAACTAATAACTTCAAATGGAAAAAGGAAGCCGCTGAAAGCATTTACACTGTTACCAATGAAAATGGCACTGAACCTGAATCGCTTGTCGTTAAGTTTGAAGAAAATAAAATGAAGATATTCTACGATGAAGTAGAAGCTGATGTTTATGAAAGAGTTGCTAATCCTGAAGATTAAATCCAACTAATTATAACTACAGCAGGCTTTATGCCTGCTGTTTTATTTTAGGTCTATAGCATTATAAGACAACATTTTGCATCTTTGTGTACAATCAAAACAATTAATCATGAAACTAAACATTACCTTATTATCTGCAGCCGCCCTACTACTGCTCGCATCGTGCAAAAAAGAAATTACCTCAGCCAACTGGTTCCTTGGCGAATGGGGTAATAAATCATCGGAAGGAGAGCTTACCGAGCGCTGGAAAAAAGAGAACGACTCGGTATATCACGGTGAGTCTTATTTTGTAGTAAGTGGTAAAGACACTGTTTTTGCTGAACATATAAAACTGGAAGACGCGAATGGCAAACTTGCTTATATTGTTACCGTTCCCGGACAAAATAATGAGCAGTCCGTACGCTTTGAAATGACCTCATCAAATGAGAATCAGATTATTTTTGAGAATCCTGAACATGATTATCCGAGTAAGATCATTTATAACAAAGTTGGCACTGACTCGCTTGTAGCCGAAATATCAGGCATACAGAAAGGCAAGCCTGCATCGGAAAAATTCAGGATGAAAAAAAGATAATTTTCCGGAGCAAATGCCATCGATAAAAACTATTGCATACGATATAAAAATACTATCACCAATATTTTATAAAACCCTGCCTTACAACAGGGTTTTTTCTATTTTTGCCGAAACTATAATCACCCCATATGAAATTACATTTACTTCGATCGGCGTTACTAGCGCTAACACTTATTTTTGCAGGCTGCTCTGTTGATGATGAAGAATATGCAGACACCAACGGTTTTACTATTGACAGCACTTTTCATCCTACAGCTGTTGTTTATATTGATGCCCTTGACGTTCACGAAAACCCTGACGGAAGTGTTGAAGATGCTATAAGCATTACTCTTGCCACAGCAGATTATCATTTGAACGGAGCCGTAATTGACCCTCTTGACTATGTAATGCTCAAACTGAAAATGACCGATCTTCAGGCTGTACCAAATATACCCTTAGCCAACTATTATGTAGGAGTAGATGCATACAACAATGGAGGAACTCCGCAGGATGCCATAACGATGCTATGGCAATACAGCAGTAATTCTAACCTTACTGCTGTTGAAAAAAATGTCACAATCAATTATGTAAGCGCTTCAGAAATTGACCTTACCTATACCTTTAAGCGTATGGATGGTAAATTGATTTATGGATCGTATGTTGGTCCGTATATTCCATTACAACATTAGTATGCAACTGATACTGGATACCGCCTTTGAAAGGCAGGATTATACAATAAGCCCTTTACCAAAAGGAGAATATGAAAATTGCAGTTTTACCGGCTGCAATTTTTCTTCAGCAGATATTGTAGGCATCGTTTTTACCGAATGTAGATTTACCGAATGCAACCTCAGCATGGCCAATACTAAGGGTACTGCATTTAAAGAAGTTGAATTCTATAACTGTAAGATGACAGGGATAAACTTCAGCATCTGCGAACCGTTCCTGCTTGCCATGAACTTTACCGACTGCCAGCTGAACCTTGCTTCATTTTATAACCTGAAACTAAAAGGCACACGCTTTAAAAAATGTATTCTCCATGAAGCGGACATGGTTCAGACTGATTTCACCAATGCGTCATTTAGCGAATGCGACCTGCGCGGCGCAATATTTGAAAATACCATTTTAGAGAAAGCCGATTTCAGGTCGGCAATAAACTACACTCTCGACCCTGAACAGAACCGCATCAAAGGTGCGAAGTTCTCACTACAGGGACTGCCGGGATTACTGGACAGGTATAAGATCAGTATAGAATAGAAAACCCCGCTAATGCGGGGTTTTATTTTATCACTTTGAGACTTTAGTCTTTATGACTTTACGGGAATATTCTCTAATATCTCAAGAACGAATTTCCAGTATTTTTGAGCCGATTTAATGCTTGCTCTTTCATCCGGGCTATGCGCTCCTTTGATCGTAGGGCCAAATGAGATCATATCCATATCCGGGTAGTTGGTTCCAAGGATACCACACTCAAGTCCGGCATGGCACGCAACAACGTGCGGCTGGTTACCATTCTGTTTTTCGTAGATCTCTTTCAGTACTTCAAGTATTGGAGAGCTAACGTTTGGTGTCCATCCAGGGTACGAACCGCTAATAGTAACCTCACAGCCAATAAGCTCAAATGTAGAGCGAAGAGAATTGGCAAGGTCAAACTTAGAGCTCTCTACCGATGAACGCGTCAGGCATCCAATATGGATGTTACCGTCTTTTACGATAACCCTTGCGATGTTGTTAGAAGTCTCTACAAGGTTTTCCATATCGGCACTCATACGGTATACACCGTTAAGTGCAGCATATATAGCACGTATAAGACCTTCCTGAACGCCAAGCTCCATAACTTTAGCAGGCAGTTCGCCTTTCTCGATCGTTATGTTAAGGTTTGGCTCAGTAGTTTTATATTCAGCTTTTATATCGTTGATTACTTCCTGCATATCGAATACGAAAGCCTCGTCAAAGATTTCAGAGATGATTACCGTAGCAACACTTTCCCTTGGGATCGCGTTACGAAGGCTTCCTCCGTTTATTTCAGCGATCTGAAGGCCAAAGTTTTCAAAACCGTCAAATAACAGGCGGTTCATGATCTTGTTGGCATTACCTAAACCTTTGTCGATATCCATACCGGAGTGACCTCCATTAAGGCCATTCACAGTTATTGTATAACCTACAGAATTCTCAGGAACTTCTTCTTCGTGGTAATCGCGTGTAGCGGTAACATCTACCCCACCTGCACAACCGATATCAATCTCATCATCCTCTTCCGTATCCAGGTTAAGTAGTATTTCACCTTGCAGAAGGCCGCCTTTAAGACCCATTGCACCTGTCATTCCTGTTTCTTCATCAATAGTGAACAAAGCCTCGATAGCCGGGTGTGGAATATCTGTACTTTCAAGTATTGCCATTATAGTCGCTACACCAAGACCATTGTCGGCACCAAGGGTTGTTCCTTTAGCACGAACCCAGTCACCGTCAACATACATCTCGATTCCTTGCGTATCAAAATCGAATACCGTAGCAGCATTCTTTTGGTGTACCATGTCGAGGTGTGACTGCATCACGATAGTTTTGCGGTCCTCAAGGCCTTTAGTGGCAGGTTTTTTAATGATAACATTACCTACTTCGTCCTCAATGGTTTCAAGGCCTAATTGTTTCCCGAAGTCTTTCATGAAAGCAATTACCCTCTCTTCTTTTTTAGAAGGACGAGGCACTGCATTCAGGTCGGCAAATTTATTCCAAAGCGCTTTTGGCTCCAGATTTCTTATTTCCTGGCTCATTTATATGTGTTTGTTGTTTTATTATTGAAAAGCTTCAATTCTGTCTTTAAATACATTTACTAATTTATGATCTTTATTTAGGATCAGCGTATCCTCCCAAAGTCTGGATGTAGTTTCGAAAAAGTCTTTCATCTTCATATTTCCAAAACGTATATGAATAATTTTAGGTGGGGGTGTATGTAATAAAATTTTATTTGAAAAGTCGCTGTCTTTAGTTATTATCGTCATATTATTCTCCTGAGCATACTTCCAGATTTGCTCGTCAGTCCATTCATCATTTATATCCTTCTGATGAATATAAGCATCATTATTCCAAAGTGAGAAGTAATAAGGAAGATTTACATCAATTAAAAAATCAGCCATTCTATGCGACTGTTTTTATGGTAAAATTTCTATTCATCAAATCTGATGCAAATCGTAGGCAGGCATCAATATCTTCAATAACTAAAGATGGGTATTGCTTTAGTATCTCTTCTTTTGATTCTCCGGCACCTAAAAACTCCAAAATTGTTTGTACAGTAATACGTTTGCCGCGAATAGTAGGTTTTCCGTTGCAAAGCTTATCATCAATGGTTATTCTGTCAAAAATATATTCCATAACTAAATATCTATACAAATTTAATGAAAATAAAGTACGTAATCTTATAAAAAATACTGCTTCAACATCTTTGGTATCTCTTTCTCCTCAACTTCCCCTATCCATACATTCGATGGCTGTATGCATATAACAGGTGCATGCTTGCAGTTATCGGTGCAGGTCATTCGCACTACATCAACATCTTTTTTTAATCCGCATTCCTTTAGTTCTATCCTGAAGCCTTTGCGGAGTTCTTTACTGTAATGGCCACACTTCTTGCCATCGCATATAAAAATAACCTTTTCCGGAGCATCTAACTTTTTCATGGGGTTAATTTTAGTTTATCTATACAAAAATACTACTTATATTTACAATCACTATCGATTTTATCTGCGCCAATGAAGAAAAAATATATCCTCCCGCTGCTGTTGCTTTTGCAAATTATCATTATAAACATTTTATCGTTTTTTCCTGAATTTGTAGAGCGTTATTACAGCAATGGGCTGTTCCCATATCTTTCTAAGGCTTCGCGATTTTTCTTCGGACTGTTTGGGTTTTCCATAGGCGATATCATTTATGGAATTGTCATAGTTTTAGCAGTACGCTGGCTTTGGATAACCCGAAAAACATGGCGCAAAAATTACAAGGATAACATCTTAAAAGTGCTGAGTGCATTTTCGGTATTTTATTTTCTGTTTCACTTGCTATGGGCCGTGAACTACCATCGTGTTCCTCTTCATGAAAAAATGAGTATAGAAAAAGAATATACTACCGATGAACTTATCGCCTTTACCAAAAAGATGATTGCCAAAACAAATGATATGCACCGCCTTATCGAGAAAAATGACAGCCTTAAAGTAACCGTTCCTTATACCGTAAGCGAAATCTACGGCCAGTCCATAAACGGATACACTAGTATGGAAAAGCAATTCCCTTATTTTGCCTTTAAGCACGAGAGCATGAAGTCATCGCTTATCAGTACACCGCTGTCTTATATGGGATTTGGAGGTTATCTTAATCCGTTTACAAACGAAGCTCAGGTGAATAAAAAACTGCCTTTATACGGATTACCGGCAACTGCCTGCCACGAGATGTCTCACCAGATAGGTTATGCCAGTGAGAGTGAAGCAAATTTTATTGGTTACATGGCATCCATACACAACAAAGACCTTTATTTTAAATATGCCGGTTATACGCTTGCGCTGAAATACTGCATTCGCAACATCAATAAGATAGACGAAAAAAAAGCTAAAAGCCTCGTACCACTTATCCTGCCGGGGGTAAAAGCCAACTTTAAAGAAAGTGAAGCTTTCAATAAAAAATACGAATCGTTTGTAGAAACGATATTCGAATATTTCTATGACAATTACCTAAAGCTCAACAAACAGGAAGACGGTCTTGAGACCTACAGCAAGTTTGTAGGATTGTTAGTTAACTACTATAAAGACAAAGAATTGTAAAATGGCTGTAACATTTTGCAGCTTTTAGCTACTTATGCAGATATGAGTTCAGAACTTGAAAAGTCTTTTGTGCAGCAGCTTCAGGAAAATCAAAACCTGATCCACAAAATATGCAGGCTCTACACCGATGGTGAAGATGCCCACAAAGATCTGTTCCAGGAAATTACCATACAGCTATGGAAAGCCTATCCGCAATTTAGAGGTGACTCAAAATTTACTACATGGGCTTACAGAGTGGGACTAAATACTGCTATTACCCTTTACCGGAAAAAAACAAAGTCGATTAACACCATCGAATTTGACAGCAAAGTACACCGATTTGATCAGGACGAATACAATTATGAAGAGGAAGAACATATAAAACTGCTCTACCAGGCTGTCCAACAGCTAAACGACATTGAAAAAGCATTGGTATTCATGTACCTGGAAGACAAAGATTATAGTGAGATAGCCGAAACCCTTGGCATTAGCGAGGTAAATGCCCGCGTAAAAATGAACAGGATAAAAGGCAAACTGAAAACGATATTAAATCCGTAGTGGACATATGGAAGAGTTAGATTTATTAAAAAAGGACTGGAAAAAGAACGAAAATAAATTCCCGAAACTATCGGAAAAGGAAATCTATGCCATGCTGCATAAAAACTCCACTTCGGTAGTAAAATGGATATTTTTGATAAGCATACTGGAATTTGCTTTCTTCTTAGCTCTTACATTGCTTATCAATGATAATGCAACGACTACAACTATGCAAATCAGTGATTTTACCATGATTGCGGTAACAGCACTTGATTATATGATCATGGTATACTTCTTTGCACAGTTCTACATAAATTATAAAAAGATCACAACTACCGATAAGGTTAAAAATCTAATGGTTAGCATACTGAAAACCCGAAAGACGGTGTCGACCTATATCTTTGTGAAGATCACTTATTTCATTGTGTTCTCTATCATGCTGTTCATTATCCTTTTCAATAATGAGCCTGCAATGCTTAATACCCGTCATCTTGCGGAAGAAAAAGGAGAAATCGTAAAACTGTATCTCACAACTATTGTAGTCATACTGGTAAGCGTAGCCGCTCTGGCAACTGTAATATGGCTGTTCTACAGGCTTATTTACGGATTGCTGCTTAAACGCCTTAACAAGAACTATGAAGAACTGAAAAAAATAGATTTCTAATATGAAAAAGGTACTGTTTGTTATCCTAGGATTTTGTTCCCTGTTTGCTAATGCACAAAAGTTGGACAACAGCCTCTTATGGAAGATATCAGGAAACGGGCTTTCTGCTCCTTCCTATCTATATGGAACGGTACACATGACCTGCAATGCTAAACTGGATGAAAATACACTACTGGCACTGGATGTAACTAAACAGTTATATCTTGAACTCAATATTGAAAATGTTCAGCTTCAGGACATGATGGATGACATGCTGATGAAAGATGGCGTTACACTGAGCTCATTATTAAGTCCTGAGGATTATACTGCCGTAAATGATTTTATGGTAAAAAAAACAGGCTTGCCTACAAGGCTTATCAATACAATAAAACCGGCTTATCTTGAAGTATTCCTTTCTGAATCATTATTAGACTGTGAGCCTGTTTCTATAGAATCTCTACTGGCAAGGGCTACCAAAGCCCAAAACGAAAAAGCATACGGCCTTGAAACTGTTGAGGAACAAATAGCTATTTTTGATGCTATTCCTTATAAGATACAGGCACAGGAGCTAGTGAAAATTGTAAAAGATGATATGAAGACCTATAAAAAAGACTTTGCACTTCTTATAAAATATTACAGCGAAAAGAACCTGAATAAACTGCTTGAGACCGGTAAAGAATCCGGCAGCATGATGACAGAATACAGCGATATATTCTTAAAAGACCGCAATAAAAACTGGATAGCTAAAATAGAACAGATAGCTAAAGAAACACCTACATTCTTTGGCGTAGGGGCCGCCCATCTTCCGGGTACTGATGGTGTTATCATGCTGCTGCGAAAAAAAGGATATAAGGTTGAAGCCGTAAAATAAGGATACTTTTTACTTGCTATTACGTTTACTTTTCTTACAATTGCATTCTAATACACGATTTCCTATTGAAACAGAAATTGTAATTAAAAAAACAGCCATCCAATGAAGCATATCTTTACTGTTATTTTACTGACAGCTTCCCTAAATCTGTTCTCTCAGGACAAGACTACCGATACCATAAAAAAAATGGAAACCGAACTGGATGAAGTGGTAGTCGAAAAAAAGAAAAAAGCAGTAGAGAAAAAGGCCGACAGGACTATTTACAATTTTGCAGACCAGGCACATTTGAATTCGGGATCCCTAATGGAGGGACTTAAGAAAATTCCAGGGCTTATCATATCTGATGTAGTGGGTATGCTTTACCAGGGCAAGCAACTTGAAGTATACATGGATGGCCGCCCATTAAACATTTATTCGAACGAACTGAATGCTTATCTTGAAGGCATGCCTGCAAACGCTATCGAAAAAGTTGAGATCATAACCCAGCCCGGTGCAGAATTCCCTGCAACTTCCGGAGGGGCTATCATTAATATAGTGACATCTAAAAACGCAAAGAAATATCTCACTGCCACTTACTCTAACGGATATAGCTACACCAAATACACCAAATCAAGAAACCGCTTTAACAACAGCATAATGCTGAGTGCCGCAAACAAATTGTTTAGTTGGCAAATACAGGGTGGTCAAAGCTATGGCGAGAGTTACGCCAAAAGCAGGCTTACCAATGACGACCTCCTGCTTTCAGAAAACTATTCCGATAACATCAACAGGTTTTACTATCTTAAAACAGGGCTTAAATTCGATTTAAAAAAAGACCGCCTCTTGCTTAATTATGACATCAACACGAACAATTACAGTGCCTATGTCGAAGCAAATGGTGCAGGTTTTGTATCTGACGATAAAAGCAAATCAAAGCGTTATTATCATGATATAATGGTCACTTACCAGAAACGTTTTGAAGATCCGATGACAAAGCTGGATTTTCGATTAAACTTCAATGAAAACAACAGCAATGTAAACCTGGATTCAAGAATAAACGGAACTCCGGTGCTCGACAATGGCAGTGACCAGAAATTCTATCAGTTCAAAACTGACTATACGCAGGAACTGGATTTTATGGATAAGACAAAACTTAGTGCAGGTATTGTGGCCGAACGGCTGGATTTTGAAGCTGTAAGCTTCGGGCTGGAAAACCTTGACTATAGCAGAACCGTTTTAGCAGCCTATTCCGAAGGGCAAGCAACCTACAAAAAGTTTGATTTCATTTTAGGAGCAAGACTTGAGTCTTATGACATACATGGCACTACAAATCTTACAAGCCTGATCCCTTTCAGGCAAACACAGTTTTTCCCAAATGCAACCATTCAGTATAACCTGATGCCGCAGGTCTTTATCAATGCCAATTATAATAAAAAAATACGCCTGCCAAATACCTCTTCCCTAAATCCAAACAATACCAGCTATCAAAATCCGAATGTTGGCTTCTATGGGAATCCGTATCTTGACCCTACCTTATACAATAACTATGAGATACAGCTAAGCGCATTTGAATATTTTACAATCGGATATTCTTATACAAATGCCAATAACCAGATCATCAGCAGGATGATATCCACACCGGATGGTGCTGCAAATATTTCTCAGAACCTAAAAGAAATGAACTCCAGAAATTTTAATTTCGGTATACCGTTGCCTTTCATGCTTTTAACCAAAGGCCTGACTGAGACCTTAAAGATGGACTTTAATCCGGATGAGATCAATTTCCTGTATGCCTATCTAGGCAATCAAAAACAACTGATACCCGGACTGGATACCAAAAGTGTATGGAGTTATAACATTATGGCACAAATCTTACTGCCGCAAAAAATAAAGCTAACTGCAAATTACAATACCTCTAATACAGGTGGGACTTATTATTACTATACCGTAAAGCAGCCGCTCTACCAACAGTTTGACATCAATCTGTCAAAAAAATTCCTATCAAATAATCTTTCTGTTTCCATGTATCTGAATGATCTGTTTAATACCAACAGGCAGGAATATGGCGCGATAGGGAACGATTTGAATTATAAGACAAAGAATGACACCCGTAGGATAGGATTTTCACTGAATTACAAATTACCTACGAAAAATAAACAAGCTGAAGAATCTGATATCTTAAGCAACGAAAAGAAACAGGAACAGCCAGTTATAGGAAACTAGCACAGTCCAAAAAAAGAGAGGCAATTGCCTCTCTTTTTTAATAATTCCATTGTCTTTGCTTGTTGAGTTCTTCCTGAGCTTCCATTACTTCGGCAGGTATTACTTTTAAGAATGATGGGTGCTGCTCAATGGCAAATTCTATTTTTTCTACGATTTGCTCAACCGTTTCATTTTCATAATCAATATCAAGTGGTTCTTTAATGATAAACGACTGCAGGATACCTTTCTTTTTAAGGCGCAATCCCTTTTTATCAAATGAACGGCGGAAACCATCTATAACAATCGGTACAACTAACGGTTTATGCTGTTTGATAATATGCGCGGTACCTTTGCGGATAGGCTTGAACGGTTTGGTTGTTCCTTGCGGAAAAGTAATTACCCAGCCATCTTCCAATGCTATCCTGATATTCTCTGTATCGTTAGGATTAACATCACGCTGAACTTCCTGCCCTTTAGCCCTCCATGTTCTTTCTACAGTTATAGCCCCGGCATAAGATAATATTCTTGGCAACAACCCTTCTTTCATTGTTTCCTTGGCTGCTACGTAATAAATATTTAATTTTGGATACCAGATATACCCTACATTCTTAATATTGTCCTCACGCCCCTTGAGACTCGCGTTGAATACATGGAACATCGCAACAACGTCGGCAAAATAAGTCTGGTGATTGGATATGAACAGGACATTCCTGTCCGGCAGGGCTCTTATGATTTCAGAGCCATCAACCTGAAGTTCATTGAAGCCTCGGTAACGCCTGTGTGTAAGAACCCCGAAAACGCGTATCAGCCATTTTTTCAGGAATAGTATATGTCCAAAGGGATTTCTTTTTAATAAACCCATGATTTTATTGCAAATAATCTCGCAAACTTACAAAAACTACAGCATTATAATACGCTTTTTATCGTTTCTTTAAGTTCACTGAGAATCATGGCAGTAGCTCCCCATACAATATGTTCATCAACTTTAAAGGCCGGAACCGTAACCTTCTGCGAATAAGAAGTCTGTATCTCTGTTTCAATCACGATTGACTCATCCAGAAAAACATCCAGCGGAAGATGGATAAGCGCTACAACCTCGTCAGGATTAGGACTAAATTCAGGTTCAGTAAGCGAAATGCCCAAAAAAGGGAATACCAGAAAATTGCTTGGCGGGATATAGATCTCGCTGAAGGGCATCACAATATCAATATCCGAAGGCTTAACACCTACTTCTTCAAATGTTTCCCTGATAGCGGTGGCGGCAAGATCTTTGTCTTCAGGTTCAGCTTTACCTCCCGGAAATGATATCTGCGAAGAATGTACCCCTTCATAAGCATTTCGTTTTATAAGTATAAGATGGGGCGTTTCATTTTTAGGGTAAAACAGCATCATCACAGCCGAACGACGTGGAGTGTTTGCTTTATAATATTCAGGGTCGAGTGTAGGCAATCTGGAAGCCGGAGCCATTTTTGCATGGGCTGTAAGGGCTGGTAGCTGCTGATTTACTATCTTTGGGATGTATTTAAGGAATTCGGTAAAGAGCATTTTGGCATCAATCTTAATTACAATAAAGATACTCAATTATAAGCACCCACAAAAGTAACTACCATGTTTAGTAAAGCAGAAGCCCAAATCATAAAAAAAGAATTCTGGACGGCCTTCGCCGAAGCCTATCCGCGTAAATGGTTATTGTATGATACAAAGATCAAGGATGTATCCTTCAAATTTTATGTAGACAATAAAAAAGCGCAGGTATTGCTGGATATCGAACCTAAAGAAGATGAAAAACGTACCATCTATTATGAGAAGATAGAATCGCTGAAGAACATACTACATGAAGAATTCCTGCCCGAAGCAATCCTTGAAAGGAATTTTCATCTTCCGGACACAGGAAAAGTAATAAGCCGTATATGGGTAGAGCAGACAGGTATCAGTCTTTACAATAAAGCATCCTGGGCAATGATATTCCGATTTTTTGATATTCACATGGATGCCTTTGAGCGTTTTTTCTACGAGTATCAGGATTACATAAAAGACCTTGAGATAAACACATAAAAAAAGTCCCTCACGTAAGCGAGGGACTTTTGCTTTTTACAGTGATTAACGTAGCATTGAAAAATGCCCCTTCAGTATTCTGCCATCTTCTCTTGTTACCACAAACCAGTAATCGGTAGAAGGTAAATCAATGCCATTAAGCCTTCCATCCCATCCGGCGCTTGTAGAATTAAACGACGTTATCAGTTTGCCGTACCTGTCTAAGATATCTACATTAAAATTCGGTTCTTTTATTGAATATTCAATTCTCCAACGATCATTGTATCCATCGCCATTTGGTGTAAAGAAGTTCGGATAGTTCATAAGTACTAATTCCTGTATGTCTTCTCCACAGCCGTAAGCATCCCGGACGAATACCTGGTACACACCTGTTTCAAGGCCATTGAAGGTATTCTCCGTCTGGTAGTTGGCACCATCCAAAGAATATTCATAATTGCCCGAACCTTCGGCATGCACCGTAATGGTATTTTGATCTCTTGTCCAGTCTGATGTATCTATCTTAACGATAGTGGGGGTCACAGATGTCTTTATTTCAACTTGGTTTGTCCCGGAACAAACTCTTTCATTTCCATAAGCACGTTCTACAGTAAGAGTATATGTACCAGGTTTATCAACTATTATTGTCCTTCCGGTTTGTCCTGTAGACCACAGATAGCTCTTATATCCTCCTTCGGCAGTAAGCATAACAGTGCCTTCATTACAAATGGTACCTTTAGTAGTAATAACCGGAACAGGTTTTTCACCAACAAATAATTTAAATGAAGTTGTACCGTGACAAAGCGCAATTTCATTATGTATTAGCCTGGCATAGATTATTTGACCGTTAGATATATTATTGTAGTACTCCGGTAAAGGATTGGCAGCATTATCGGCATCCTCCTGAGTTAAGTGATATGTAATGGTATACATCGCACTATAAAGAGAACCCAGTATTTGCGGATTCTGTTCAGTAAGATGGAATTCAAAATTATCTTCTTCACCCGGTTCAGCACAAAATATCATATCGTCAGGTTTAGTCGCATCCGTAAGCGAAGGCAGACTCTGCACATTAAAACCTTTTACGTCTATGTTACCACAGGCATCCTCGATCTGGAAAAGATACTCAGCTGGCTCAAGATTCGTAAATATATTATTAGGACCATTATCTACATAAAATGGCTCTCCGTTTTTGGCCCTGATCTTGTATACCACCGGATATCCCCTAATTTCAAGGATAACATCATTTGGTTGTCCTGCACAAGCCAATGTATAGGCAGCTGTAATAGCAAGATTCTCTGTATAGGTAAACTCACCAAGCACATTTACACACATGGTATTTTGCGGCGTGCCATCTCCAAAACATTCAAACTTTTTAACGATCCTGAATTTTCCTCCGTATTCGAAGTTATTGCGGGTCGCCTGATTGTACAATTCAATACCTGTATATGTATCAGGAACTGCACCCTCTACATATGGATTCCCATAAATAGGATTCATCCACATCTGTGTCGTTTCATTATATTGTTGAATCCAGAACATCGCATTTTCTTCACCATTACTTTTATCATCAATAGTAACCGAGAATGTACCGCAATTAGGCTCAAAAGAGAAAGCATTACCCGGGCCGGTATAGCCTGTTACATCAACCTCCTGATCTTTTACTACACCACAGATGTCAGTCGCCCTGAAAGTATACGTTCCGGGAAGCAGGTCATCCATATAAAAAACACCATTAGGAGCAATTTTGGAGGTAACATTGGAAGGTAGTGGATGATTGAATCCGGCAGGAGCTGCCGTTATAGCTACCGCTGTTAATACGCCATTACCGCTTCGTACACTTACGGTACCAAATTGAGGCGTACATGATGGAAGTGCTTGTATCGTAAAAGGCTGCTCAACATAAGGTGGTACATTTATAAAGATTTCATAAGTAAATCCACAATCGTCAGTAAATGTAATGACATAACCACCCAAGGGCATGTTATTTAATGCAAGTCCACCGGTCTCAGTTATGTTTAAGGCAACGTTACTCGGAAGAGATACCGTATAAGCTGGTGGTGCTGAAGTAATGAAAGCTGATACGATTTTAGATTCAGGAAGGCTTGCTCTTATGTAACCAAATTCAGAAAAACAGCCATTATTCCCAGCATATTTAGATGGCTCAGGTTTTTCAAACACTATGTTAAGTGTATCGATAGCTTTTCTGCCACAAACATCTGTTATTTCAAGTATATATTCTCCAAACGGAACCGATTGTGTAGCGCTGCCGTAATCGACATTAGGCTGTATAAATGGCCCATATGGAGTAGCATGATAATCCTGTGGATTAAATCCTGAGGGTACACTTAAAAAATTAACGGTGTAATTAGTCGTGTATTTTGCAGCATTCAGTTTAAGATACTTTTCAGCACAAGGTACTTTACCAGGGCTTAATGTTACAGTAATATTAGGGTCTACTGTATTGTCTGTCTTTTCATAAACCTTGGCACATTTATCAGTAACTTTAAGCGTGTAATTATATGATTGCGTCTGATAACGGGGTACCATCATCGTTACCCGTAGAATACCTGACTCTCCAGATGAAAAATTTTGATTAATTACAATTGGATCCCCACCAATACTCAATGGCTCAAGTGTAGCCTCAACAGACACAGGATATGCAATTGCTCCCGCAGTTGGTGTAATGATATTCATAACCTTAATAGAATCGCAAATTACATTTGCTGTTTCCGGATAACTCATTGCAGAAATAGTAAGCGCACTGTTTATAACACTTAATGAGTAGGTCTTTACCTTCGCAACCCCACACTTATCAAATGCCCTTATGTTATAGCTTCCTGATGGTAAATTCTCAAATGAATTTGATGTTTGCAGCGGCCTTGTTACGGGGCCATATATTATCTCAAAAGAAACTCCGGTTCCCGAAATTGAATTTACAATAATATCACCGCCACTATCGCAATGCTGAGTTGATGTGGTTACATCAAAATTGAAAGGAATAATCTTATTGTCAATTGTTATGACTTGTTCCTTTCTGTTAGATTCATTACCTAAAGACTGAATAGCAATAACTTTATATGTAGCAGCCGAAAGGCTGCCCAAATAATTTGATGTTGTTACTGTAAACGGATTAGCTTCATCTGGCATTATATATACTTTATAAAGCATCGATGAATTTTGGGTCATATTTGTTACAGTAAATGTAAGCGACCCATTCCCTAGACAAGTTTCGTCAGTCTTAGTAACTGCTAAATTGAAATCGGATAGTTGACAATATG
The DNA here is from genome assembly GCF_054457175.1 of Flavobacterium hauense. Lineage (NCBI taxonomy): Bacteria > Pseudomonadati > Bacteroidota > Flavobacteriia > Flavobacteriales > Flavobacteriaceae > Flavobacterium > Flavobacterium hauense. The sequence continues at coordinate 782 of NZ_JBTKVX010000012.1, read as the reverse complement.
CTGTTGACGCAAACAACAGAACTATCACAAGCATTAAAATTCTTTTCATAAATCTTCTCCCTGTTTAATCATTTAACCTGTTTCTCAATTAATTGCGAGATCAAGGTATCACCTTCATTATCTCTGCAATATTAACCAATAACAGCTATAACTTATTGATAATCAGTTAAATGAAAATACAGTTCATCGATTTAATCTGCAATATTCATTTTTTAAATATTTAAAAAATACTCAAACTACTGATAATCATATAATTACAAATGGGGGAGAAAATAAAATTCAACACGTAAATAATGTTAAATCTTATGAAATGTTAATTATAGCTACTTAAAACTACAATATTCTTTATACAATTCCAAGAATTTAACTTAAAAAAATAGTAATATTAAAATTAAGTCTATCATCACAAACTGTGCAGATTAAGTATTTTCTTTCAGTATTATAAAAAAAAATCTTAAACACAGTTAATATACTCTTAAAATCAACATTTTAGTAATGAAACAAGCTTCTAGCCAAACGAGCTCAAAAGCGATAATTTATAAAAAGAAACAACATTGAACCAAATATAAGGCCTCTATTTTTAACACGTATTTTTCAAAAGGCCCGAGGCTTTGGTCGAGCGGGCGCAGCAAATGGGACGAGAGCCGATGTAAAGCTTCTATATTATGTAGAGGTTTTGTAAAAGGTTATACAACAAAAAACCCCTCATCGTTAGATGAAGGGTTTTCAAAAGAAAGGCGACGACCCGAGCCGTAAGGCGAACAGCGTCGCACAAAAACAAA